>JAFRCB010000195.1 GCA_017404585.1 Lachnospiraceae bacterium | reverse complement strand
CCGCCACGGACTGAAGAGATGCCGATTTCTTTCGCGTCACGCTTTTCACGGCGCTCGCTGCGGTCATAGACATAATGATACTTCCCGCCGGTTCCTTCGTTGATGGCATCCGCGAGGACAGCTGCCGTGCCGCTCGGCGCGTCGATCTTTCTCCGGTGATGCTGCTCGATGATCTCCGGATCGAATCCGGACTTCGTCAGTGTTCCGGAGACCTCGCGCAGAAGCTTGAGAAGAAGATTGATACCGATTGACATGTTGGCTGAACGGAGGATCGCAATCTCCTCCGATGCCGCCTTTATGTTCGCGATCTGCTCTTCCGAAAGGCCTGTCGTGCAGAGAACAATCGGGATATTCCGCTCTACGCCGTAATTCACAAGGACATCAACAGCTTTCGCTGTGGAAAAGTCAATGATAACGTCGGCCGGTACCTGGCAGTCTGCCGCTTTAGTAAATACAGGATACTCCCTGTTATGAAGGTCCACCGCGTCAATGCCGGCTACGATCTGTACATCCGGCTCCGCTGCTATGATATCCGTTACGACCTGTCCCATATGGCCGCTTCAGCCATGTAAAATAACACGTACCATTTACTTTTCTCCTTTGCTTCGGTTGACCCGCGCCATGCTGCGGGTATGCCAATTATTGCTTTTTTCGAAAATCAGCTGATTATGAAAGACAGCCGAATTCTATCATAGCCTTACGCAGGATCTCCTTGTGAGCCGGCTCCATCTCAGTAAGCGGAAGGCGCGGGCTGCCCACATTGAATCCCTGCATGTTAAGAGCAGCCTTGACCGGAATCGGGTTGACCTCGCAGAACAGTGCGGAGATGAGCGGCTGAGCAGCCAGCTGAATCTTTGCGGCCTCAGCGAAATTTCCGTCGAGGCAGTACTGCACCATGTCATGAGTCTGCTGCGGAGCAACATTTGCAAGAACAGAGATGACACCGACTCCGCCGAGTGCGCACAGCGGGACGACCTGGTCGTCATTGCCCGAATAGATGTCGATCATGCCGTCCGAAAGATGAGCAAGCTCGGCGATTGCGCTGAAGTTGCCGCTCGCTTCCTTGATGGCCGTAACGTTGGGATTTCTCTTTGCAATCTCCATCATTGTCTTCGGCTGAACGGTCGTACCTGTTCTGGACGGAACATTGTAGACGATGCACGGAAGCTTTGTGGACTGCGCGATTGCTGAGTAATGGGCGATCAGACCGCCCTGGGTCGCCTTATTGTAATACGGGGTGACAAGAAGAAGTCCGTCCGCGCCGAGCTTCTCTGACTCTTCGGACATCATTATTGCGTGGGCTGTATTGTTGGAGCCGGTACCCGCGATGACCGGAATACGGCCCTTTACAACTTCAACCGTGAACTTGATAACTTCGAGATGCTCATCGTCATCGAGTGTCGGAGCCTCCCCTGACGTTCCGACTGTGATGATCGCATCCGTATGATTCTTGATCTGGTCCTCAAGAAGAGCCTCATAAGAATCATAATTGACTTCGCCGTTTTCCTTCATGGGCGTCACGATTGCTACGCCTGAACCCCTGAAAATTGACATATGTATGACCTCCAATAATAACTGTTCACATTTTTACGCGGATCCATGAATCACTGACTTCAGCAGAAACTTGTTTGATTTGCCCCACCGGCTTATGCGGATGCCTCTCCCGCTGAGATGAACTCATGTCTCGCTCAGAAGATTGTATATGCACACATCTTCACTGTCAAGCACATGCGGTACAACTTTAAACCGTAAAATCGGCAGTCTCCGCCTCCGCTGCCCGGATGAGATCATCAGTCCGTAAATGTATACTTGTACCGATCTTCCCTGCGCTCACATAAATCGATTCATGCCCACATCCCTCCGCCGCTATCACCGTTCTGAATTTCTTTTTCATGCCGAGGGGACTGCACCCGCCACGAACATAGCCGGTGATCTTCGTAATGTCTTTTACATGGATCATTTCCACGCTCTTTTCACCGACAGCCGAAGCCGCCCGCTTAAGATCGATCTCCTTATCGACAGGGAGAACAAATACATAGTATTCCTTACTTTTTCCCTGAAGCACCAGAGTCTTAAAGGTTTCACAAACCGGAACTCCCTCGAGCATTGCCATCTGCACGCCGTCGACAAATTCGGGGATGTCTACAGTGAGCACTTCATATTTTATTTTCAGCTTATCCAGCATACGCATAGCATTGGTCTTGACTGCTTTTTCTTTTGCCATTATTTCCTCCGGTATTTCGCCTGATGAACGGGATCCTGACATTTAAAAAGAGGAGCCGGAAACCAGCTCCTCATGCATTATACTACATTTTCTCAGGCAAGGTCATCCCCATTTGTGGCAATGACTTTTTTATACCAGTCAAAAGATTTCTTTTTTCTGCGGTTCAGAGTACCCGTGCCGTCATCATACTTCTCTACATAGATGAATCCGTAGCGCTTCGCCATCTCGCCTGTGGATGCGGATACCAGGTCGATGCATCCCCACGGTGTGTAGCCCATAAGGTCTACGCCGTCCTCCACGGCTTTTTTCATCTCCTCGATATGAAGTCTCAGATAATCGATGCGATAGTCGTCGTTGATGGATCCGTCCTCCTCGATCTTGTCATAAGCGCCGAGGCCGTTCTCGACGACCATGAGAGGAATCTGATATCTGTCATAGAGTTCATTCAGCGTGAAGCGAAGTCCCTTCGGGTCGATCTGCCAGCCCCAGTCGGAAGCCTTGAGATACGGATTCTTTACACCGCCCATAAGATTGCCCTCGACCGTCGCCTGAGTCGGAGCCGCGCTCTGGGCTGTGCTCATATAATAGCTGAACGTGTAGAAGTCGACCTTTCCTTCTGCCAGAATCTCATCATCGCCCGGTTCTGTTGCGAGTTCACAGTTATACTTTTTCCAAATGCTCTTTGCGAAGGCCGGGTAAGCGCCGCGAACCTGCACGTCAGAGCAGTACCAGTTCATCTCCCTCATGAAAGCCTGATTGAGCAGAATGTCATCCGGGTTACAGGTCAGCGCATAGGATGTGGCAAATGCGATCATATTGCCGATCTTGAACTGTGGATAATTGTCGTGCGCATACTTGACGGCTTTGGCGCTGGCAAGGAACATGTGGTGCAGTGCCTGCAGACGGAGCGCCGGGTCATCCGGAACTTCGTTGTACGGTCCGCTGTAGCCCTGGAATGTGCCCGTACCCAGCACATTGCCGAGCGGCATCATGCCGCAGTTGAGCTCATTGAACGTGAGCCAATATTTGACCTTGTCCTTATAACGCTCGAAAATGGCCTTCACATAATTCATGTAGTAATCGATGAGTCTCCTGCTCGCCCAGCCGTTATACTCCTGTACAAGCGCAAACGGGAGCTCATAGTGAGAGATCGTGACAAGCGGTTCAATTCCATACTTTCTGCACTCATCGAAGACTTTATCGTAGTGGGCAAGGCCGGCTTCATTCGGCTCGCTCTCCATGCCGGTCGGGAAAATGCGGGTCCAGTTGATGGACATGCGATAGCATTTGAAGCCCATCTCCGCGAAAAGCGCAATATCTTCAGCATAGCGATGGTAATGATCGATAGCCTCGTGAGACGGATACAGGGTATCCGGCTCAATCGTCTGTGTCACTCTCTTTGTCACCGTGTGGCTGCCATTTGTACACATATCGGAGACAGATGGGCCTTTGCCATCTTCATCCCACGCGCCTTCGCACTGATTGGCAGCTGTCGCGCCGCCCCATAAAAAATCATCTCTTAAAACTGACATTCATACCTCCTTACAAGATAGCAGAGGACGCTCTTCGCAAGACTGTATCTGCATACACGCCTCCTCGTTGGTAAAATGCAGGCGGCTTAGGGCCTCGCACATCAGCCTCCACCCATAAGCCGCCTTAATTATGACACTAAAAATTATGCGATTGTCATGAGTTTATCGCCATGGGCAACAGTTCCCTCAGCCGTAGGCTTGATAGAAACATAATCCTCACTGTTAGTGACGATGATCGGTGTATAGAGCTTATAACCGGCAGCTTCAATTGCCTTAAGATCCGCAACAAGGAGCAGGTCGCCCTTCTTGACTTCCTGATCCTGCTTGATCTTGTACTCGAACGGAGCACCGTTCATAGCCACAGTGTCAAGACCTACGTGGATAAGGAGCTCCACGCCGTTGTCGGCGACCATGCCGATCGCATGGCGGGAATCCATCAGAGTCGTGATCGCGCCGTCACACGGAGCATACACGTTGCCGTCGGTCGGAAGAATTGCGACGCCTTCGCCGAGAGCGCCGGAAGCAAATACTTCATCCGGGACATTCGCAAGAGGAACTACTGTGCCTTCCATCGGAGAGACAAGGTCGAACTGCTCGACAAGCTTCTTATTCGGTTCTGCTTCCTCAGCTACCGGGACAGACGGGGCTACGTCTACACCTGCATCTTTGTCATTGTAAAGAATATAGGCAAGGATAGCAGCGACAACGAGAGACACAACGCCGCCGATCGCGCCGAAGACAACACCGTGCATAACACCGAAGCTCTGAGAAGCGTCGCCGCCGATGAATGTGATGAGGGACATGAAGGACGGGGAGCCGCCCATCGTGTAACCTTTAACGCCTGTAAGACCGCACCAGAGGCCGGAGAGACCTGCCGCAGCGACAGCCGCGTACATCGGCTTCATAAAGCGGAGGTTAATACCGTACATACCCGGCTCAGTGATACCGGCAACAGCAGCAGAAATACCGCAGGCGAGACCTTCGGATTTTGTCTCGATATCCATTGTCTTGGCAGCAACGCCGAAGCAGGCGCCGCCCTGCGCGATGTTGGAGCAGAACATTGTGACAAGGATGACTACGTCATAGCCCAGATTAGCGATATTGCTCATGAAGAGCGGCAGCAGGGCATAGTGCATACCTGTCATGACGATGAACGGCATGAGCGCGGAAAGAATTGCGACTGTGAGCCACGGAACCGCACCGTACATCGCAGCAAATACAGCTGCAAGACCTGAACCGATGACACCGCCGAGAGGTCCAAGGACACAGACAACAATCGGTGTACAGATCAGGCAGAAGAGCATCGGCTTAAGGAAAGACTTGACCAGGTTCGGAGAAACTCTGTCAGCAAAATCCTCGACAGCCACCATGACCGGCGCCATAAGAGCCATCGGGAGCATGGAGGATGTGTATGTTGTGCAGATTACCGGTATAAATCCAAAGAGATATACGCAGTTCTGTCCGAGGAATGTGCCGTACTTAATACCTTCTGTCGCGCCGGCCGCACTCATCATAGTGACGAAATCCGGATAAATAAGGGCTGCGCCGATGACCATGAAGAGCGGTACGCTGTGGTTGGTCTTCTTGGCAATACTCCATCCGAGAAGGATCGGCAGGAAATAGAAGAAGGAATCTGCCATTCCGTAAAGGATGATGTAGGTCGTCTGGCTCGAATCCATGACTCCCATAGCTGTGAGAAGGGTCAGAAGGACCTTTACCATACCGGTTCCAAGCATACCCGGCAGAAGCGGGGTCATAATGCCTGCTACGAATCCGAAGATTCTCTGGATGATCGGGCCTTCGGCCTTTGCAGGAGCGGCAGCGGCATCGCCCTTGATGCCTGCCGTTTTCTTAAATACCGGGAAGAGGCTGCCTACCTCATTTCCGATGACGACCTGATACTGGCCGCCCTGTTTGATAACTGACTTGACGCCCTTTATCGCCTTGACCGCCTCGTCGTCTGCCTTACTCTCATCATTGAGAATAAGACGAAGTCTTGTCATGCAGTGCTCAGCACTTGCAATGTTGCCAGATCCACCGACTTTGTCGATAATCTGTTTCGACACGGATTCATAATCCATTGCCATAAGTCATCCCTCCTTTTTGTATAATATTCAGCTCCGTACGGAGCTGTCGGGTCCGTAATCTAGTCAGTATATATGTACGCATTGCTGCAAATATCACTCCAAAATCACGTCATATTCAAGTCTCGATATATGGATAATCAGTTCGTTTTCCGGCGAACTGCCTTTCTTGTCACCCTCTCAAGGTGCATCATGAGATACAGCTGCTCGTCACGATTCACATCATAGTGATGTTCTATAAGAATATAGTCGGAAATGCGCTCCACACACTTGTAGACGCGCGGATAGTGCCCCCTTACTTCCTCGAACAGTGACTGATCTTCCGATTCCTCATTCGGTTCTCGATCGATCACACGGTTCACGAAAAATTTCAGGTGGGTGAGGAATCTTTGGTAATTCCAGTCCTCCTCGTTGAGTTCGATCTGGAAGGACTTCTCAATGATCTCTATAATATTCCCTACGATCTCCGTCATAAGCCCGGGATCGGGACCGTCCTGCCGGCCGAGCTCGTCAATCACAAAATGATAGGCAAGATATGCTGCCTCATCCTCTTTCATCTCGATACCGTAACTCTCTTTAATGAGAGTCAGCGCATACATACCGACACGAAACTCCTTCGGATACACGCGTTTCACGTCCCAGAGCATCGGATTGTCCAGAGCAATACCCTGTTGATATCGCTCGACCGCTCCTGCCATATGATCGCACAGGGGCAAAATGACTTTATCCGTGATCTTGAGCTTACGCCTTGTCCTCGCGTATTCGACAACTTTCCCGGCCATATCCCAGTATTCCTCCGGAATCTCGGAGAAAAGCTGTTGAAAATGCCTGCTCTCCTCCTCATCTGCAGGCACAAAACTTCTCTCTATTTTATCCATTTCGACCGGGTCTCCCTTTTTCTTTTGGAACCCGATGCCCTTGCCTTTATAAATACACTCCCTGCCGTTATCGTCAGAGGCAAGGACCATATTATTATTGAGTGACTTAATTACCTTCAAAGCAGGTCTCCTAAAGTTGAAAATCGGTACACGGCTGCGGCTTTGCCTGCCGCAGTTCATGTACCGCTGCACAGCCATCTGCGCATTCAGTCCGGCGAGAACCGTAAGCCCGGTTTCCTTCCCGCCGGAGAGGCAACGTGTATAGTGCAGTTGAAGCACAAAAAAAACAGGCATATCCGCACACTAATACACCAGCCTATGCTGAATGCTAAAATAGTGAGCCTTGCCTGCCGTTCCAGTCACAAATCACTGACTTCTAAAGAATATATTAACAAATAATAAAAATTCCCGCAACTGTTTTTGGACAAATTGTCAAATAGCCGCCCGCCAAAGTCCGTGAAGGAACCGGCGGGCGGCAAATATGAAATCTTCAGTTATTTATTGTTATTGGCTCTTTTGCGCAGTCTTGAGTCCAATATACGCTTTCTGATGCGCAGCGATTTCGGTGTGACCTCGAGCAGCTCATCGGAATCAATATAATCCAGAGCCTGCTCCAGAGACAGGATCCTGGGCGGAGTCAGCGTCAGCGCTTCATCCGCATTAGAGGATCTGGTGTTGGTAAGATGCTTTGTCTTGCACACATTGATCTCAATCTCTTCAGGTTTTGCGCTCTCACCGACGACCATGCCGGCGTATACTCTCGTACCGGGCGAGATGAACAGAGCTCCGCGCTCCTGGGCGGCAAAGAGTCCGTAGGCAACTGCGTCTCCATCCTCGAACGCGATAAGAGAACCGTTCTTTCTGAATGTGATATCACCCTTGTACGGAGCATAGCACTCAAAGATGGAGTTCAGGACCGCTGTTCCCTTGGTCGCAGTCAGCAGATTACCGTGAATACCGATAAGCCCCCTTGCCGGAATCATGAACTCAAGGCGGGTAGTTCCGTCAGAGAGAGTTTCCATGCTCTGCAGCTCTCCCTTTCGCTCGGACAGCATGCTGATGACCGTTCCCGAATAATCACCGGCGACATCAACTGTGGCTGCCTCAATGGGCTCCAACAGATGGCCTGCCTCATCCCTCTTGTAGATAACTTCAGCCTTGGAAACCGCAAACTCATATCCCTCGCGGCGCATGGTCTCGATCAGACCAGAAAGATGCAGCTCACCGCGTCCGCTGACCTTGAATGTATCCGTGTTCTCGGTGTCTTCAACGCGCAGAGAAACATCGGTATTGAGCTCACGGAAGAGTCTCTCACGAATCTGTCTCGATGTACAGTAGGTACCTTCAAGTCCTGCCAGAGGGCTGTCGTTAACTATGAAATTCATGGAAATAGTGGGCTCCGTGATTTTCTGGAACGGGATCGGGTCCTCCTGTCCCGCAACGCAGAGGGTGTCACCGATCATCAGATCAGAAATTCCCGAGATGGCCACTATGGAACCGACAGTCGATTCCTGAACGTCGACCTTCTTCAGGCCGTCGAACTCATAGAGCTTAGTGATTCGGGTCTTCTCATGGACACTCGGATCATGATAGTTCACGCGGACAATATCCTGTCCGACACGGATCGAACCGTTATCCACCTTGCCGATGCCGATCCTTCCCACATACTCATTGTAGTCGATCGTCGATATGAGGATCTGAGTCCCTTTCTCCGGGTCACCTTCCGGTGCAGGAATATAATCAATGATCGTCTCAAAGAGGGGCTTTAAATCAGTTCCGTCCACATTGGGATCCGCGGAACACGTTCCTTCTCTCGCAGATGCGTAGAGGAAGGGACATTCAAGCTGCTCGTCGGATGCGTCCAGATCCATGAGGAGCTCCAGCACCTCATCCACAACTTCCTCCGGCCTCGCCTCCGGTCTGTCGATCTTATTGATGCAGACGATGACCGGAAGATCCAGGGCCAAAGCCTTTTTCAAGACAAATTTCGTCTGGGGCATTGTTCCCTCGAACGCGTCCACAAGAAGTATGACGCCGGTCACCATCTTGAGGACACGCTCCACCTCGCCGCCAAACTCGGCATGGCCGGGAGTGTCGACGATATTGATCTTGACGCCGTCATACTCGATTGCAGTATTCTTGGAGAGGATCGTGATGCCTCTCTCCCGCTCAATATCGCCGGAGTCCATAACTCTTTCCCGAACTTCCTGGTTATCCCTGAATACTCCGCTCTGGCGCAGCATGCCGTCAACAAGCGTAGTCTTACCGTGATCAACATGGGCGATAATTGCTATGTTTCTTATGTCTTCTCTTCTGATATTACTCATACTGGACTCCACTTTTCACATTTTTGATACACTAACACAGTTAATGAATATAGCACGATTTTTTTCTGCTGTAAAACCAAAAAGAAACGCGGGTATCCCGCGTTTCTTGGTTACTTTTACTATATGGACCGCCAAATCAGGTTCAGTCTTCGGAATACAGCTTGCGAATCCTCTCATCCGGAGAATTCTTCGGATAGAAATCATAGTATTCCTTGTGCGGCTCAAGTGTGTAGCCGTACTGGGCTGCCAGCTCGGACACCGTGACCATCTTGTAGCCCATCTCCTGAAGCGCAGGTACTACAAGTTCTGTCGCATCGGCAGTGGCTTCAAAAAGATCATGCATCAGGATGACGGAGCCATCCTGTACTCCCTCGACGGTAGCCTTGAGAGTGGACTGCGGATCCTTTGTCTGCCAGTCAAGAGTATCGACATCCCACTGGATCATCGGCTTGTCCACACTGTCATAGACGATATCATTGACACCGCCGCCGGTCGGACGCATGATCGTCGGTGTAAAGCCGATCAGATTATCGAGCAGCTTGTCATTCTTGCTCATTGTCGAGATGATCTCATCAGCTGTGATGAGAGACAGTATCTCGTGCTCATAGGTATGAGATCCGATCTCCATGCCGAGCGCATATTCACGTTTCAATTCATCCCGATAATAATCCGCCTGAATACCTACGACGAAGAATGTCGCCTTGGCATTATACTTTTCAAGGACATCCAGAATCCTTCCGGTGTTCTGAGACGGACCGTCATCATATGTCAGAGCCACAAGTTTCTGTTTGGCTGTCGGATCAAGTATGCCGCTCGGGTCAAAGAATGCATCCGAATTGTCGCCTGTATTCACCCAGCCCGTCGCAAGATAACCGTCGTCCTTAAAATAATATCTCTGACCTTCAATCGTCTTCCAACCGCTCACATACTGTGTATCATCCGGATTTTTATACCACCATCCGTTATCGTCTACATTCCATCCGTCCTGTCCGGTCGCGGAGTCGGATATCGTCTGCCTGATCGCCGTATCTCCGGATACATATTCGACCTCGGTCGTTTCTTCCTCCTCAGGCTTGAAATGCGGAACAATAACGAATGTGATCAGACATATAAGAGCGATTACTGCAGCTGCCGCTCCCGCTATGCGCACTGTGCGCAAGATCAGTTTTTGTCTCTTGCGCTTCTTGCGCTTTTCCATCAACTGTCTTCTGGTCATATTGTCACCCCTAAATCAACAAAATATCGTATGGCATACCATGCCGGAACTGCATACAGAACCCGGAAATGCCTTATGTAAACTATCCTTGTGAAAGTCCACACATATGATACCCTCATTTTTCGAAATAAGCAAGAGT
>JAFRCB010000194.1 GCA_017404585.1 Lachnospiraceae bacterium | reverse complement strand
TACTCTCGAGATCGTGCAGGAGATGTACGGAGCCGGCTCAAGCGGTGAGCATATGGAGAGGAAGGGAGTCATGCACTGCTATTCCTACGCGGTGGAACAGGCGCGAATTTATACGAGAAAGCTCGGCTTTTATCTTGGAATCGGAGGCGTAGTCACCTTCAAGAACGCGAAGAAGCTGAAGGAAGTCGTCATTGATACGCCGATGGAATATCTGATCCTCGAGACTGACTGTCCGTATCTTGCCCCGGTGCCTTTCAGGGGGAAGAGGAATTCTTCTCTGTACCTGCCATATGTTGTGCAGGAGATTGCGAGAATAAAGGAAATCCCGGAGGAGGAGGTCGTCAGGATCACGGAGCAGAATGCGAGACGGCTGTTCAAGTTATAGTATTTACGTCTCGCTCGAAAGACGAAAGCGCTGGACTTAGGTCAGCACCGATTGAAATCTTACACTGAGTTATATGCATAAATGCTCGAAAAACCTGTAAAAATGCCAAAAAAACACAATAAATTCTTACCATTCATTTACAGAAATGGTTTATTGCATTATAATATATACAATAACCGTCATTAAAAAATGATACTTTTCGTTAATATGCACATAGCACAAACTGCATACATATGCAGATTAAAAAGAGGTAAATGGTATGGAGAATGAATATCTGTTTTCAGAGCTGGACCAGTATCTGTTCGGACATGCGACGCACTATGATCTGTATAAGAAACTCGGCGCGCACCCGATCAATATTGATGGAGTCGAAGGCACGTATTTCGCGGTCTGGGCTCCGAACGCTCAGCGTGTTTCCGTAATCGGCGAGTTCAACGACTGGGATACAGAGGCCAATATCATAGAGAATAAGGATGATATCGGTGTCTGGCAGGGCTTTATCCCGGGCGCCGTGGCAGGCCAGATGTATAAGTATTTTATCATCGGCTATCAGGGTGAGCATCTCTATAAGGCTGATCCGTTTGCCAGTCAGGCAGAGCTTCGCCCCGGCACAGCATCCGTAATTGCCGATATGAGAAATCTTAAGTGGTCGGACAGTGCGTGGATGAAGAAGCGTCAGGACTTTGACATCCAGAAGGACCCGATGATTATCTATGAAGTACATATCGGATCATGGTGCAAGCATCCGGAATCAGCAGGGCGCGGCGTTGACGGTTTCTACAACTATCGCGAATTTGCAGAGAAAGCCGCGGATTATATCAAGGATATGGGATACACCCACATCGAGCTTATGGGTATTGCGGAGCATCCGTTCGACGGATCCTGGGGCTATCAGGTAACGGGCTACTATGCGCCGACATCCCGCTACGGCACACCGAATGATTTCCAGTATATGATCAACTACTTCCATAAAAAGGGAATCGGCGTCATCCTTGACTGGGTACCGGCCCACTTCCCGAAAGACGCGGCAGGTCTTGCGTGCTTCGACGGCACAGAGCTCTATGAGCACAAGGATCCGCGCCAGGGCGAGCATCCGGATTGGGGCACAAAGATCTTCAATTACGGACGTCCGGAAGTTAAGAATTTCCTGCTTGCCAATGCCCTCTACTGGATTGAGTACTTCCATGTAGACGGTCTCCGCGTTGACGCGGTCGCTTCCATGCTGTATCTTGACTACGGCAAGAAGGACGGCGAGTGGGTTGCCAATAAGTATGGCGAGAACAAGAACCTCGAAGCGATCGAGTTCTTTAAGCATATGAATTCCTGCCTGCTTGGCAGAAACAAAGGCGCAGTCATGGTCGCTGAGGAATCCACAGCCTGGCCGAAGGTCACAGGCAAGGTCGAAGATGACGGCCTCGGATTCTCCCTCAAGTGGAACATGGGCTGGATGAATGACTTCCTTGAGTACATGAAGCTTGATCCGCTGTTCCGCAAGGGCAATCACTACAAGATGACCTTCTCTACTTCCTATGCTTACAGTGAGAACTATGTCCTCGTTCTGTCCCACGATGAGGTCGTTCACCTGAAATGCTCCATGTGGAGCAAGATGCCGGGCATCTACGAGGACAAGTTCCACAATTTACGTGCAGCATACACTTACATGGCAGCTCATCCGGGCAAGAAGCTCCTCTTCATGGGTCAGGAATTCGGCCAGCAGAGAGAGTGGAGCGAGGCCAGAGAGCTCGACTGGTTCCTTCTTGACACAGAACTCAATGTTCAGCTGAAGGACTATGTCCGTACACTGTGGAAGATGTACAGCAAGTATCAGTGCCTGCACGGAACAGACTACGATCCGCTCGGATTTGAATGGATCAACGCAGATGACGCTGACCGCTCGATCTACAGCTTCATGCGCAAGTCTTCCGACGGCAAGAAGAACCTTCTGTTCGTCCTCAATATGACACCGCTTGCGCGTCCGGATTATCGCTGCGGCGTTCCGGTAAAGACAAGCTACAAGCTGATCCTGAACTCCATGGATCCGAAGTTTGGCGGAACCGCTCCGATCTCCAAGAAGACCTACAAGGCAGTTGAGGGCGAGTGCGATAACAGACCGTATTCAATTGCTTACGATCTTCCGGCTTACGGATGCGCGGTCTTCGAGTTCGATTATGTCGAGGATAAGCCGAAAAAAGCGGCTAAGAAGACTACAAAGAAAAAAGCAGCAAAAAAGGCTGAAGAGTAAATCATACGAATAACCACAATGAGGCTGCCGCTGATCGCGGCAGCCTTTTTATCTTCAGATGTAACAGTTCAGACAGGCTGTAAGACAGCTTCTGAATCCGGCCGCAAGCATCATCTTCATCGAAAAACGTCGTTCCTTCCCTGCGAGCTTGCGCAGACGTCAAGCCGTCTGCGCGATCTCTCAGTCGGACCGACAATGTTTTTCTCACGAAGATGGATGCTCTGCTGCCGGAAACGGGGTGTAAGAACAGCCTGTCTGAACTGTTACTGTATTGCTTGTCAGAACAGACAAAATTACTGAAGTGTCTATCGACAAAACACCATATCTTACAGTAAAGTGGTAATTGGAATATCCACTGAAATGACAGTTGCGGGAGAGGAAAAATATGGATTTTCAGAAGTTTTATGACGGTAAGGCATTTGACGTATACAAGTATCTCGGCGCGCATCCTGAGAAGGACGGCGGTGTGACATTCAGGACATTTGCGCTGAATGCGGATAAAGTCGCAGTTCTAGGTGAGTTCAATGGCTGGAAGGATACTTTCATGTCGGATGAGCAGAGAAAAGGATTTTTTGAGATCACGATCCCGGAAGCTAAGGTCGGGCAGATGTATAAGTACGCGGTCTACAGCAAGCTCGGCCGCATTGAGCACTGCGACCCGTACGGCTTCGGCATGGAGCTGAGACCGAATTTTGCGTCAATTATAAGGAATCTTGACGAATATGATTTCTCTGACGAGAAGTGGATGAAGGAGAGAACCCTCAATTACGATAAACCACTCAAT
>JAFRCB010000193.1 GCA_017404585.1 Lachnospiraceae bacterium | reverse complement strand
CTCAGCTCTGGTAAGCTCTGACATATCTTCGCTGTAGGTGTTCAGAATCCTCATCACTGACTTGTGGTATTCCCTCAGATCTTTCACTTCAGTCTCAAGATTCTGTGCATGGCATTTGTCCGCCCAAGCCTCCTCCAGAACCTCATCAAGCCAGTTTCTCGCGTCCTCGCCCATGTACCTTTCGACCAGCTCGCTGAAGTCGACAATCTCCCTGATACATTCAATATTTCCATCATTCATTCTCATTGCTTTCATTTCTTCCTCCTATTTCATCCAATGCAGTATTTATCTGTTCCATGCTGTCTATAACGAATACCTTGAATCCCAGCCCTCTGAGCCGCCTGTGCATGGCCACCTGCAGCTTCCCTGGCTTCTCTCCCGGCGCTTTCGCCTCGATGAATCCGATACGTCCTCCCGGCATGAGCACAATGCGGTCAGGCACTCCTGACAAACCGGGCGAGACCCATTTCGGACACATTCCGCCACGGCTTTTAACATCCGCGACTATTTTCTGTTCTATGTCTTTTTCTCTCATCAATGCCTCCAATCATCAGAATCTGTGACGCACTATGACTCCCAATACATAACTTTTATATATAGAAGAAAAATCATAATTTTCAGCCCTAAAGGGGGTTTAGGGTAAGAGAGTCAATGTGCGTCATTTTGCTAAAAAAACTAATCTACAAAAAGTTGTGTTCTACCTGTCATTAAGAGGCATCAGACGAGATCTCCGTCGTCTACAGCAAGCTTCAGGCCCTTGATGAAGCGGCCCTTTGCCTTTCTGTAGCGCATGAAGCCGCGGTTCTCGATCTCGTTGTAGAACTCTGTCGTGCTCCTGGTGTAATCACCCGTCCTGGCGCAGAAAACGCGGTAGGCCGAATACAGGTCACCGGACTTCTCCTCGAAGGTCCTGCCTACCTCGCAGCACTCCTCAAGGAAATGCGAGAACCAGTCGCAGTCAGACTTGTATTTCCCGATTGCCTCCTGCACCTCGGAAGGCTTCTCAATGTCAAAATCCTTCTCATATGCCAGCTTTGCGCCCTCTATAAGCCACTTAAGGATGTAGCCCCCGGAATGCTCGATCAGATGCTGGGTATAGTTTTTGATGTCATTCTTGCCCTCAAATTTCGCGTTAAAGGGGATGACAACTAGCCTCCTCCAGATTCCATCGTCCATAGCAGACACCTTCGGAAGATGGTTGGTATAAAGCACGATGGAATGCGTGGGTATGAAGTCGAACGGATCCTTGTACTTTTTCTCGCCCTTGATGCGGTCGGTGCTGCAAAGCTGTTTCACGATTGATGTGGACAGCCTTACGCCCTCCTCAAGCTCGCCTGCAATAAGAAAGCGCTTGCCCTTAAGCTCTGCTATTTCAGGCTTTGGATTTCGCCTGGATCCCGCTGTCAGCACATCCGCGGATATAGTTCCGGCATAGCTGCCAAGTATGGCCGCACACGAGTTGAATACCGTGGATTTCCCGTTTCGTCCGCCGCCGTAGGCTATGGACAGCTTCTCATTCTCGACCCTGCCGAAAATGGACTCTCCAAGTGACAGCTGAGCATAATCGATCGTTTCCGTATTTCCCAGGAATGTCCTGTCAAGCTGGTTCTCCCAGTCGTCCGCGCCGTCATCTGACGGAGATACCGCAGTGATCTTGGTGAGATAATCCAGAGGATTATGGGGCCTCAGGCTACTGATGCCTACGCGCAGGTCAATGGTTCCCGCAGGAGTGTTCAGCATATACGGATCCGCATCCAGTTCATCCACGCTGATCTCCAGCATCGGCTTAGCTGCCTGCAAAGTGGACATCACATATTTCATATCCCTTCGCTTCATGACGAAGGCGTAGTAGGATCTCGCTTCAAGATATTTCAGAAACAGCTTCATCTGTTCATCATTAAAGTCCTTGATGTCACGCTTGCCGCCGGACTCCACCGCCGCTTCGTCAGCGCCGGCATCGATAACCGCCTGTTTCGTGACCGCGCACAGCATAAGCGCATCCGCAAGCTGCATATCAAGGAACTCCTGCATGACGCCCACAGCCTTCTGCTTTGACTCGTTCCAGACCCTGCCGTCATAGATGAGAAAGTCCGTGGCTGTGGTAAAGCGGGTCATGTACCCGTATTCCTTAACAAATGCCCTTGCCTCACCTATATCTGAGTAGTCGCCCGGCTTCAGGCTACCTGCCTTTTTAAAGTCATCATTGAACTCATCCGGTGAGACATAATCCTCCCGGGACGCTATCCTGGTGCGATAAAACTTGACCGCAGAGCTCCATATAGCCCCAAGTTCTCTCTCCGAAAGCGCCTCCTCGCAGCATCCCGCCCTGCGCATGAAAGCTTCATATGAGAAGTCATTCACACCGAGCCTTTTAAGGAGCGCAGCGGCAAACCTCGACAGCGTTGCATTTCTCTCCCCGACAGGGATTATTCCGGCTGACTTGTACGCATTAGCCTTTTTATCCGGCATTTCATAATCGGCCTCGATAACATCATCGATGTTCAGCCAGCCATCGTGCCAGACAACGTCCTTAGGGTCGATGTACGCCCCGTATATGAACCTTGCTGCGTCAAGAGCCTTCTTGTCGAAAAATGGATATTTCCTGCAGATCCCTCTTTTGAGTGCTGCCACATATTCAGCGTCAGTTGTCTCCTCGATCGGGTAGAAGGCGTGCATCTTAGGCCTTGGTGACTTCCCGTTCTTGGGCTTCATATGGTTGCGGCTTGGAGCGACCGCGACCGCTACGTCCGGCTCAAGCTCAGCCAGCTTCTCAAGCGTAACCATCTCGCCCGGACCGTCATTGTCACAGTCCATCACGATGCAGTTGCATTTGATGAAGTTATCCGTGCCCCTGCAGCTGCCCTCGAACTGTGCGCAGGTGTTGTCCATCGCCACAGCTGCAGCGAGTGCTTCGGCGTTTTCTATCACTGCATGGTGGGGATAAAACACATTTCTCTCGTCTCCCGTGCAGTTCGCCGTATACAGATCAAATTTCATATAGTTCCTCCTTCCGGCAGCACAATAATTCTGTTTCTGCCCTCGTCAATATTCTGTTTGAGGTTCCTGAGTGTTCCCTTCCAGTAGCCCTTAACAAAGACCTTCGTGCCATTGGAGTAATGCCTCCAATGCCCGATGACATACCAGACAAGCGTGTGTCTGTTGATCTGCCTTCCGGAGCCTCCGCAGATAGCTTCCTCCACCTCATCGCCCTTTATCACATGTGTCCTTATGTACCTTGTTGTCCTTTTACGCTTTTTTCCTTTTGATGCAGAATCGTAGGTCCTGACCCTGCTGTGATGCGAGAACACTTCCTTCACCTTCGGATGCAGCAGCGATATCTGTATTCCATACCATGTCGAAAGAAGTGCATTTTTCATCTGTGACAGTTCCGACACGGTGAGATACTTATCGACATACTGCTCGGGAAGGTTATGGTAGCCAATGCAGCTTGAAAGCATGTAATCAAAGCCCTTCAGCACTATTATTGGAACCAGTATGTGCCTGTCTTTTGCGGTGACGACTATGGAGCCGACAGTCACAGGCTCATCGGGTGCCTGCATGATTCTTTCCTTATAGTCCGGAAAGATAACCACACGGTACGAAACAATATTTCCTCCACCGGATTCCGGAGGGATATCCCGCTCGTCAACCGTGATCTCACAGTCCATGAGCGGAATACCGTCAGCGAAGAACAGATCAGACGGTATGCCGCCGTACTCTTCTTTTACGCTTTTCCTCCATGCGGAGCAGAGTTTGATATCGTCCTCGCCCTTAAGGAATATGGAATCGCTCGGTCTGCTTTTGCAGATATCCTTCCACAGGTCATCGCATTCCTGTTTGGTCATATATCTCACCTTATTCCCGCTGATTGCTGAGTTTGTGTTGTTGACTCCGGACATCTTCTGGAGCTGCATTGACGCTTCAAGATAATCCCTGTATGTCATCTGCTGTTCTTCATCGTAGTGAGCTATCTCTGCAATCAGTTGTTCAAAATCGCAGTCCGGCATTGAACGCATCTTTGCCATGAATTCAGCATGCTTTTCCTTTGTCAGGATGGGTGCAAATCCTTCACTGATTCCGGACTCGAACAACTTTCTTTCATTCGCAGTCATATGTTGCCTCCGTTTCTTTATATCTATTTGTTTCATGCTTTCGATATGTGCTCGTTTTCCTGACTTCGGAGCACGCAGATTCAATGTTGATGCCCGGACTTCCTCTGATCTTTTCAGTCATATCTTTTGCCTCCTTTCTTTGATCGATAAGGGAAGTACCCTCTCACTAACAGAGTCATTGAAATCGTGGAATTTCCGCTTAAGGAACAAAACTTTTTTGAGAATCCTGTAAATCTTTCTCCCATAGCTTCCCATCCTCCCTTCTTTCGCCAGGAAAGCTTGTAGCTCTCCTACTGGTTAATGGAGATTAGGGCCCATGTATGCACAACGAAAATCAAAAAAAATATTTTTTGCTTCAGAAACCATCGCGCATAGTACCCAGTTCATCACCCCTTCCCGAGTCGATGGAAACTCCTTCTTCCCTCTCACCGGCTAAGTGGACTAAAGCCACATATTTCTGCCCAAGGAGCAAAACTTTTTTCAGAAATCTTCCTTTTATATGCGCGAATAGTCCTTCTTCCCGGCTCGAACGTAAGCCGTGCTCTTTGGACTGCTTATCCCGTGAGAAGAAAAGATTTTTTGAAAAATTTTCACGGCTTAAGCGGAAATTTGCCGATTTCAATGACTCTGATAGTGAAAGGGGTAGAGAGCCCCTTCGGAAAGGAGGAAACAAAAATGCCGAGAAAAGTTATTACAGACGACACTGCTCGCCAGAACGAAGAACTCCGCGATTTGCTTATAGCGATCAGCGTTGTGGCCAAGCGTCTGGCGACGAAGATCGAAGAACAGCAGAAAGGGGAAGATCAGTGTATGCACAAGACGAAAGATTCTGCGGACTGACCGGGCAGAGGGTACGAGCAAGGCTTAAGAAGGGAAACTCAGACGCCTGCCCCTGGGAGGGCATGGCTGTTCCAGTATTGATCACAGCTGAGTACCCGGAGTTCCTTTGCGGCACAGTTCTGCCCCACAGGAATCCCAGAGGCTTTGGGCCATCGAAGGAATACCCGATCACGATCAGCAAGCACGATGTCCGCATAGGAGAAATGATTCTTACGAAAGGAGGCCAGAAGATATGAGCAAGGAATTTACTGAGGCGCTCGAAGCTCTCAGGGTTGCCGGCAATACCCTTCTCTCCCTCTCGGATACCATCGAGAAGGTTCTGAGGGAGGCAGCGGGCAACGATCAGGCAGGAGCGGCTGAGGAGAAAACCGCCGGTGATGACAGTGCGGCGCAGACTGCAGCGCCTGAGGCAGAGCCAACCGAGCCCGCTCCGGACCTGAGCGAGGTGAAGGCTTATCTCATGAAGAAGTCCAGAGCCGGGTACACAAAAGAAGTGAAAGAGCTTCTTAAGAAGTATGGAGCAGACAGGCTCTCCGCGCTTGACCCGTCACACTTCAGGGATCTTATGAAGGAAGCTGAGGTGATCGGAAATGCCGGATAAACACGCAAGGCTCTCACCCTCGTCAAGCCACATATGGCTCAGGTGTCCACCATCAGTGAGGCTTCCGAGCAGTATGCGGATGAGACATCTGTATACGCCGAGGAAGGGACTGAAGCACACAGCCTGTGCGAGTACGAGCTTAGGAAGGCTCTCGGGGAGACGGTGCCGGATCCAAGACCGCCTCTTAAGCACTCCAGCAGTGAGATGCAGGATGCGGCTGACGGGTACACCGAGACAGTGCTCGCTATCCGTGAGGAGCTAAGGGCAATCGATGAATGTACCGAGGTATTCGTTGAGCAGCATGTGGACTTTTCGGAATACGTGCCCGGCGGCTTTGGAACATCCGATGCCGTGGTCATAGGCGGAAACACTATGGCAGTGATCGACTTCAAGTACGGCAAGGGCATAGCGGTATCCGCAGAGCACAACCCCCAGCTTATGTGCTACGCGCTTGGTGCATACCTGGCATTCGGAGCTCTGTATGATCTTGAGACAGTAAGGCTCGTCATTTACCAGCCACGGCTGAATAACTACAGCACATGGGATCTGACGCTGGAAGAGCTGCTCTCATGGGCTGAGAGTGAGCTAAGGCCGAAGGCACTTTTAGCAGAAGCAGGCGAAGGAGAGTTCTCTTCCGGTGAATGGTGCCGCTTCTGCCGGGCAAGATGCTCTTGCAGAGCACGTGCTGAGAAGAACCTTGAACTCGCAAAATATGACTTCGAGATGCCACCTAAGCTTAACGAGTCAGAGATTGCGGCGATCCTTCCCGTTATAGACGATCTCACATCATGGGCCGATGAGATCAAGCATTATGCGCTTCAGCAGGCGCTATCCGGTGTCAGATATCCGGGCTTCAAGGTAGTCAGGGGAAGATCGGTCCGCAGGTACTCAGATGATGCCGCTGCAGCAGAGGCTGTCACAAAAGCCGGATATGATCCTTATGAGAAGAAGATTCTTGGAATTACAGCTATGACACAGCTTCTTGGTAAGAAAAAGTTTGAGGAGGTGCTCGGCTCCCTCATCACAAAGCCCCCGGGCAAGCCGACTCTTGTGCCGGAGTCAGATAAAAGGCCGGCAATAAATACAGCATTTGAAGATTTCAAAGATTAAAAAGGAGGACAATATTATGTCGATTTTCGCAAATCCTACTAAAGTCGTTACCGGTATTGACACAAGGTGGTCTTATGCCAATGTGTGGAATCCTAAAAGCATTAATGGTGGCAAGCCTAAGTACAGCGTGTCTCTTATCATTCCGAAGTCGGACAAGGAGACCGTCAGCAAGATCAGGGCTGCTATAAAGGCTGCCTACGATGAGGGCGAGTCGAAGCTTAAGGGAAGCAACAAGTTCGTTCCGGCTCTTGAGGACATCAAGACGCCTCTTCGCGATGGCGACAGGGAGCGCCCGGGAGATGAAGCTTATGCGAACAGCTACTTCATTAATGCCAACTCGGATAACGCTCCCGGCATTGTCGATGCAAACCGCCAGCCAATACTCGAGCACTCTGAGGT
>JAFRCB010000192.1 GCA_017404585.1 Lachnospiraceae bacterium | reverse complement strand
TGTGAACCTCTAAACTTTATATTGCTTAAGTTCTCTGAGATGAATTAAGCAATGTGAACCTCTAAACATTATATTGCTTAAGATCCCGGAGAGCTTATAGCCTGAAATTAGTTTGTAAATTGGTAATCCGGAAAAGAATGTGTCTCCGTGCTGCGCACGGAGACTGATCGTATGGTTCCCTCGCCGGGAGGCAGGTCGGCAGCGTGTTCCCGCTGCTGACGCAGGACAGGGTTTTCCGTGTCGCGGCGTCAAGGGCTGCCTGGCCGCTTTGGGGAAATATGGATGCGGCCAGCGTAATGTCCCTTGACTCTGCTCCCGCTCCGGGTAATGGCATGCCGGAGGTTCAGGCTGCGTAGAAATTCCTACGCAACTCACAGACCACAAACTTTGAGAAGCTGTTGTATCTGTGTAAATTGCAATGAATTTCTTTACCAGTGACAATTTTCTGCATCAAAAAACCCCGTGAGGTTCTCTTGGCCTTCGGGGTTTGTCACTCAGCGGTCTTGCTCTGTCTTGCTCGGTCTAGCTCGCTCTAGCTCAGTCTTGCCGGCTAGACTTACAGGGCAGCTGCCATTTCCCGGATCTTATCCATGACATTTTCGTCATGGTTGGTGAATATGCCACATCCTTCCAGTTTCAGGTAACCCAGGAAGTCTCCGTCATAGGAGAATTTTGCAGCTTCGTACATGTTATCGTCGCCGGAGCTCAGGAACATGGCTACTTTCCGGAGTGTCTCAGGTGCTTTCGGGTACAGGGCTGAGTAGAAGCGGTCAATGGCGCATTTCAGCTGGCCGGAAATCCCGTGGTAATAGATCGGCGAGGCGAGCACCAGCATCTCCACGTCCGTGAGTTCGGCATAGATCTTGTGCATATCATCTTTCTGAATGCAGGTGCCGTTCCCTTTCCCATGACAATACTCACAGGCAAGGCAGCCTCTGATGTTCATCCTGCAGACATCAAAAACAACTACCTGATGGCCTTTTTCTTCCGCTTCTTCGCGGAAAACAGAAATCATTCCGGCTGTATTTCCGCGAGGCCGCGGACTGCCATTCAACACAACGATTTTCATTCTTTATCTCCTCTGCAAAAGTGTCCGGGCGCTTTGTCTTCAGTCCAAAGCGGCAATTCTGTACGCGTCTGTTATGATCTCGTGATGGTCGAAGGCGAGCTCGTCATTGACGCACTTTCCATCGACACTGACGGTCAGTTCTCCACCATTTTCATCGCCCTGCATCCGAACGGATGCCCAGCAGACTTCTCCGGCATCGTCGCCCGCGACCGGTCTGATCTCGCCGTCCTTCACGGTTGTAGTATAAGCGGCCGTGACCGTCCAGCCTCTCGGGTCTCTGCCCAGTCGGCTGTAGACCCCGACCAGCTTTATCTCCATTCCGGTAACGCCGGTCTCTTCTTCAAGTTCCCTCTCCGCTGTTGTCTCAATTGTTTCACCCATCTCGGCAAATCCGCCGGGCAAAGCCAGATGTCCCAGGAACGGGTGGCCTTTCCTGCGGATGAGAAGGACGTCGGGATCCCTGTCGTCGTCGTGGATCCTGAATATAACGACATCCGCGGTCAGTGATGGTTTAGGGTAAATGTCCGAGTTGTATTGCTTCAGGAACTCCGCTTCGGTAAGCCCGTTCGCGTCTCTGAGTTCCCTTCTGTCCTGCTCATGATTCATACAGATTTCCTCGCTTATCTAACGTTTATTGTTTTCGTAGCTCCACTTCGCGATCTCCGCGATCAGCCCGAGCGGCAGCTCCCTGTTATTGGGCAGCTGAACAGCGCCCTTGCTGGTTTTGTACTCCGTCAGCTGACCGGCAAAGGCGATGATCGCGTCGGGTCCGGGATAGAGTCCGATGTGTCTCTTGGCGGGGGCAAAGTGAATGATGTTCCTGCCTCTCCAGAATGTCGGCATGCCCCAGGAGAGGCGCTCCTCCGCATCCGGGATCGCCGTGTGTATGGCCTCATATATCTCAAACAGGCGCGGACGGATCGCCTCATCCTGCTCCTCGATATAATTCTGAATGATCGTCTTTTCCATGGCTGATTCTCAAATTACAGATAAGAAACGGTTTCCGCAAGAGGCTTTCTCGAGTCGTGGTTCGGGAGCGGGCCGGCGCCTTCCGCGGCATAGCCGAGATCCATCAGCATGAGGACCTCTTCGTTCTCAGGAAGACCGAGAGTCTCTGCCGCTTTGTCAGGATCGAAGAAGTTGATCCAGCAGCTGCCCAGTCCCTCGTCGGCTGCGGCAAGGATCATATGTGTCGCCACGATCGAAGCGTCCTCGACGCCGGAGTCCCTCTTGCCGCCCGGATAGGTGAAGACATTGTTTTTGTCAAAAGCTACCACGAGAACGACAGGCGCGCCGTAGCGGCAAGGCGTCAGCGAATCGATCCCGGCCAGAGCATCCGCGCTTTGCACGACGTAAATATGCTGCTCCTGCAGATTCTTGGCTGTCGGCGCGAGCCTGCCCGCCTCAAGTACATTCGCGAGCTTTTCAGGCTCCACCGCCCTGTCAGAATATTTCTTGCATGAATAACGTTTTCTGATCACTTCTTTGAATTCCATAGGTCCCTCCTTATTAATGACCGCTCCGGGTCTACCGGAACTGGTTCAGTTTCTCATCATACCGGTATCCGGCCGCTTCGAGCCTGGCGCTGATCTCATCGCGATCCGCGTCGTTGGCCGCGCAAAAATCCCCGAGCGAGTCGTACCGGTCTCTCAACATCATGTTTACAAAGCTTAACAGCATATTCGGATCTTTCGGTATTTTATAATTCATCATGTTTATCCTCTGTCAGTATTGAAAGGTATTCCCGCGGAACGGATTTTGTCAGCCACACGCCGTTTACGGACCGGAAGAAGCGGTATCCGTCAGCGTGCATCGCCGCGGCGTCGACTGTATAGACCACAGGCTTTCCGTGCCTCTGCCCTACCTTGCGGGCGGTTCCGGTATCTCCCGAGAGATGCACATACAGTCTGGATTTCGGGATCAGGCCCTGCGCGTCGATCGATTCCTTGTACTTCCGCCCCGTTCCGTGATAAAGCACATCCGGCGGGGTCATTTCCGGCAGCTCGACATCGACCGGAACCGAATGCCCCTGATTCGCCCGGATGAGTGTCCTGTCCTCATTGAAAGAGTATCGCTGCTTCTCGTCCTGAGCAACGATCCGCTCAAGCGTCTCCATGTCCAGATCATGAGTCCTGCTGACCCCTGCGATAAGGTCTTCGACGACCGCCCAGCCATGCTCATCAAGGCTGATGCCGATCACCTCAGGCTTGTGCCGCAAGATCAGGCTGATATATTTACTTGTGCTTCTATCGCTCATAGCGCTTCGCTCCTCTCGATGAATTATAACACAAGTAATCGCGATTCAAAAAATACCGGCGGCATACGTCGCTCTCACGCAACGCATACCACCGGATCATTTCTTCTCAGAGGCCTGGTTTCTCTGAATCATGCAGGGACTATTTCGTAAATCCCTCCGCGATCTCGATTCCCTTGGTAAAAATATCCCAGAAGTCGACCGGCAGCTTGACCGGAAGATGCATAGTCAGATTTCCCGGGATAGGCAGGCCATACTTGTTGAGGTACATGACTGTTCCGGCGACGCCGCCGACGATAGCTGTGCAAACCGCTAATTTCTTCATTTCTAAATCTCCTTCTGTCAGAATAGAAAAGGTATTGTTGGTTCCTTTATACCACTCATCGCGGGATATTACAACAATGCGATCGCTCCCTCGCCGTATCTGAACGGTCTGTCATTCAGGCGGCCTGCGAGGCGAGTCCTGGTCTTTCTCACTTCCTCCAGCATGGCTTCCTTGTCTCGCGGAAGCCAGCCCTGCATCCTGACCACATTGGACGGGTGCAGGCCAAAATACAGACAGTTCTCCAGCTCAAGCTTCTCGAGGAAAAGCTCCTCTTCATCGATATGCTCGCCAAGCGTCGGCTCGATGAATCTGCCCGACTGAATGTCGTCATAAAGCGGACAGCCCGGATCCGCGTGGATCGTGCCCGTGAAAATGAGGTACGGGGTCGTTTTGTTGACGATCTCGGCCGTGGCCAAAGCGTTCTCCCTGAGTCTTCCCGGCCCGGCTCCTCCGAATATGACATT
>JAFRCB010000191.1 GCA_017404585.1 Lachnospiraceae bacterium | reverse complement strand
TAAGAGGCAGCCTTTTTAAGAGAGCTGCCTCTTACCGTAATTAACGTCCGAGCATTTACTTCTGATTAAGAAATTAGTGTTCTACCGGTGTTGTGCTTGACCAGTAGTTCTGAATAGCTGCTGCAAGCTCTTCACGAGTGCAGGCGCCATCAAGATACTTCTTCATCTCAAGACCGAGTTTTGAATAGTGATCATCAGGGTCATAGTCATAGTTAGGAACTGTCATTCCTGCATCTACGTATGTCTTAACAGCCTTGCCGATGTCATTTGTGCATTCAACTGTGTTGCTCTTGAATGGGGATACCATTCCGCATGTGCCGGAAACGAATTCCTTACCTTCATCAGATGAAGCGAGCCATTCAAGGAATGCCTTACCAGCTTCCTGGTCAGCTTCTGATATGTACTCACTTCCGTCAACGTAGAAGTACTTGGAACCGCCGCCTACGAGCTTACCTGTGTAGTCATCCTGGAGGTTCTGCGGAACAGGCATGATGCCTACAGGGCCGTTGTAGTCATAAGTGAGCAGGTCATTCCACTCCCAGCATCCGCCGAACTGGAATGCGTCTTTGCCTTCGGACATAGCCTGGTGAACGAGTTCATCCTCAGCATTGCTGCCCTGAGCCTTGAACATGTTGTACTCTTTGAGAACATCGAATGTGTCCATAAGAGCGTTGAACTTAGCATCCTTCATGAGGTCAACCTCACCCTTGTACAGAGACTGGATGAATGCTTCAGGATCTTCTCTTTCCTCATATACCTGCTGGAGGTAGTGAGCAGCGAGTGACCAGTCAGGTCCGAGAACAGCAGTCGGAGCATCCATGCCTGCTGCTACCAGCTTGTCAAGGCATGCCTTGAAGTCGTCAAGAGTCTTGATGCTTGCAGGATCGAAATCTGCGCCAAGAGCGTTCTTGATAGCTGCTGAGTTGTAGAGAATACCTCTGCACTCGATGCAGGTCGGGAAGCCGAGAACTTTGCCGTCTACAGTGATAGCATAGTCAGTGTCGCCTACCCATGCAGCGTCTGTCATATCAGCGCCGTACTGCTTACCGAGTGAATAGATGTCCTTAGCGTCTACCATGTTAATGGTATATGGAGCCTTGGACGCATACTTGGTAGCGAGGTGAGCTGATACAGTGTCCTGTGAATAGTAAACTTCTACATGGACACCTGTCTGCTCTTCGTAAACCTTGCAAAGATCTACGAAGTTTTCCTGGATCTCATTCTTGGAGTTGAACAGTGTGATCGATGTGCCGTCTCCTTTGCCACCGCCTGAGCCTCCCGATGAGCTTCCGCCGCCGCATGCAGCAAGTGCAATGATCATTGCGAATGTCATGACTACTGCAAGCAGCTTCTTGATGTTGCTTTTCTTCATTAGTTTTTTCCTCCTAATAACACCTTAAACAATAACTTGTAATTTCCCGGTTCTCGATTGGCTCATCTGCAGGGAAACAGGGAAGTAGCTACTGTTCCCCGGTTCGTTGACGCAGATACCGTCAACCTGTACCGGTGTGAAAAAAAAACGCCTCCATCCTGAACCTGACCATCCAGCCTATATAGCACCCTTACCGGATGACTTCAATTTCAGAATAAAAGCGTATCCTCACAATGCGTCCATTATTTTATCAACAGAAATGCTTCTATGTCAATTTTTTATATGAAAATGACTGTAAATTCTTTTGGTCTGATTAATGAACATTCGGTAAATTTAAACTATCGCCCCAATTTGACCAAATAATTTCTCAACGCGTCGAGCACCTGGTCAAGATGATAGTTATAGCAGTGATCGTCGCCGGGAATGATCACCAGTTCAGCGTTCTTATATTTGTTCGCAGCCGCGATCGCATACTCGACCGGGATCGCTTCATCCCTGTCGCCGTGGATGATCAGAACCGGTCCGCTGTATCTGCTGATCGCTCCGTCTGCATCGATCAGCTGGGCCGCCCGGAGATAGTTGCCGTTCACCTTCTGTGACTCGTTGACATAGAATTCGTCCGGAATATCTGCCGGGTCAAAGTCTCTGCCTATCAGATGCCCGGTCCTCGCTCCTTCCGGCAGCATGACCGCAGGAGAAAGAGGAAAAGCTGCCTTGAAATCCTGTGGTTTCATTCCGGCCAGCAGTACGGTCGTCAGGCCTCCCTGGGAATGGCCGCAGACATACAGATCAGTCACCCAGTCAAGAGATTTTGTGTAATCTGTCACCGCCATGGCATTGTTGAGCCATTTAAAGAGATTGTGATCTTCAAACCTGCCGTCGCTGCCGCCGTGTCCGTACATTTCCACGCGCAAAGCAGCAAATCCCATTTCATTAAAGGTCTGCGCGACTGCGACGATGTGATGCTCCTCCATATGTCCGGTCAGTCCGTGGATCACGATGACCAGCGGACACTTTGCGCTGCCTTCTTCAATGCCCGGCGGCATATCGAGTTTTGCATGGAGCCGGATTCCGTCATCTTTAATATAGAATTCCCTCATGTTGTCCCTCCTTTAGCAGACCAATCTGCCTGAAACGCGGCGTGCCGCACCTATCTGACGCGGCAGACAGCGCACTCATACGGCTTGTAAACTCCGCCCGCTGTCGGCCTGCCGAGATTCGTCAGAGCAGGCGCCTCACACGAGAACGGAAGTCTGATCAGCGATGTTTTTTCGAAATTGCAGATCACTGCCCACTTCTCGTCGCCGAGCGTCCTGGTATATATAACATATTCTTCATACTCTCCGGATATGACCTCTGTGTCTCCATCGAGAAACGCGTCATTCCGCGCGCGCAGTTTAAGCAGATCCTGATAGAACCTGTATATGGACTTGTCCGAAGCGAGGTCTGCCTCGACATTGATCTCAGCGCTTCTCGAATGCGGGAGCAGCCACGGTGTTCCGGTCGTAAAACCGCACTTCTCACTCCCGTCCCAGCACATCGGGTGGCGGGCATTGTCGCGGCTTCCGAAATTGACCTTCTCCAGAGCTTCCTCCGGAGTGTATTTCTGCAGGAATTCCCTGTACCAGCCGAGGCATTCGATATCGTCAAAGTCCTCTATATTGTCATAGTGGGCCGCAGTCTGGCCGATCTCCTGTCCCTGATAAATGAACGGCACGCCTTTCAGCAGGTAAAGCATTGTTGCGAGACCGGTCGCGGATTCGTATCTGAGTTCTCTGTCATTTCCGATCCTCGACAGCATCGCAGGCTGGTCGTGGTTATCATAGAAAAGACTGTGCAGCATTCCATGTCTGTCATTTTCCATCTGCCACCGCAGCAGAATGTCTTTGAGCGACTTCATGCTGTCATCCATCGGTGTGAATTTATCGGAACGCCCGCAGTCCATATGGTCAAACAGGAAGAGCGTGCTGAGTTCATTCCTGTCAGGACCGCAGTGGCGGACCAGCTCGTCGATGTCTTTGACAGCGCCCTCTCCTACCGTGAAAATATGCGAAACATTCTCGCGGCCGAACAGGTCCCGGATAAACTCATGCAGCCTCGGGCCAAAACCATTCTTTCCTGCCGCGAAGTCTTTCGAGATGCAGTCGATCACATCGATGCGGAATCCGTCCACACCCTTTGCCACCCAGAAATCCACGACGTCCTGCATGGCTTTGACCACTGCCGGATTCTCCCAGTTGAGATCTGCCTGGCTCACCGCGAAAGTATGCAGATAGTATTGGCCGCGGACTTCATCGAACTCCCAGGCATCGCCCTTGAACGCGGACCGCCAGTTGTTCGGCTTTTCATCGAACCAGTAATAGAAGTCGCTGTACGGGTTGTCCCTGCCTTTGCGGGACTCCTGAAACCACTTGTGGCTTGTGGATGTGTGGTTAGGAACGAGGTCGAGGATCAGCTTCATGCCGCGGGCGTGCAGTTCCGCGATGAGGCGGTCCATATCCTCCATAGTTCCGAATTCATCCATGATATCCATGTAATCGGACACATCATAGCCATTGTCATCGTTCGGGCTCTTGAAGCAAGGGCAAAGCCAGACCGCGTTCGCTCCGAGATCCTGTATATAGTCGAGTTTGCTTATGATCCCCTGCAGATCCCCGATTCCATCGCCGTTCGTATCCATAAAGCTGCGCGGATAGATCTGGTAGATCACCATCCTCGTAAAATTCCTGAATTTGTCACATAGCATATCTGTGATCTCCCTTCAATCATTCTGTTTAGAAAATGTTACTCCAAACCGGCATCTCAGGCAAGATAAAAGAGGCACGGATCCTGTCCGCGCCTCTGAGGTGATCAGCGGTTGCTGTTTCTGATTCCTTACTGATATGAGAAGCCGCCGCCTGCGCTCTGTACCGGAGCAAAAATGGACTGCGCCTGCTCATCTGTCAGCTCGATGCCGAAGACTTCCTTATAGTAGTCTTTGGCCTGAGCGATAACGTCGATATCCTCGAACTTCTCAGGATATGCTGTTTTGGCCATCCAGAGCAGTGTTACCGGGCAGTCGACTCCAGGCGTATAGCTTCTGTACATACCGAGCGGCATCTTGTAAACGCGCTGGTCTTTGACGGCCTGAACCGCGCTCCAGTCATAGCCTTCAACAGTATTGTTGTAAAGATCATCAGGATAGTATGTATTAAAGTTGGTCATGAAGATCAGGTCCGGGTTCCATGAATATACCTGCTCCATGTTGACAGCGACGGAGTTGTCGGTGCTGAGTTCGGTCGCTACATTCTTCGCGCCGATCGCGTCAGCCCACCACTGGCCGAAGAACTGTTTTCCGGAAGTAAGCAGTGTGGTGTCGCTGTACTGGAAGAGGAAGAACGCGTTTGCTCTTTCTTCGTCAGGAATGTCCTTGACTCTTTCCTGAACGAGGTCGTACATCTCGTTGGAACGCTTCTCAACGAGATCCGCCTTCGCGCTGTCAGGGAACATCTGGCTAAGGAGTCCGATCCAGTTGTTGAGCGTCTCTATGCAGTTGTAATCCCACTTGTTAACGGAGATCGCTACTGCGGCAAAGCCTGCGTTTCTGAGCTGGTCGCCGAGTTCCGCGCTGGACGCGCTGTAGAAAACTACGTCCGGCTCGAGTGAAGCGAGCTCTTCCATGTTGACATCCGAGCCATCGATATATCCGGTCTCCGCTTTCAGGATCTCCGGGTAAAGCTGGCCGAGCAGCCCGTTCTCCGCAGCAGTCATGCTCGCCATCGGCATTCCTACGATTTTGTCCGCCGAGTCAAAGAAAACAGCGAGCACGCTCGGCAGCGGGAAGATATCGCAGACTGCGATCCTGTTGATCTCGGCCGGGACCTCCACCACATTGTCTGCATGGTCGGTAACAGTGATAACATCAGGATTTGCGGATTCTTCAGCAGCATCTCCGGCAGCATCTCCGGATGAGCCGCACGCGGCCAGCGACATCATCGTCATCGCGATCGCGAGCATCAGAACCAGCAGCTTTATCGTCTTCTTAGTCAGGAAACCATTACGGGTCTTCTCCATAATCAGGAACCTCCTATAAATATAAATGATAGTGTTTCATTGTTCCGCGGGCGCGAATTCCAGCGATTCGCCCGTCGGGTATGTAAAGCGATAACGGTTAACAAGTATTAACGTCTGCGTGATTTGCGACATTTCATGCGACATTGCCACGTTGTGGGCTCCGGATGTCGCAAAAATGGCTTTGGACCTGTATGATTTTGCGACATTTCATGCAAGGTTTTGCATTTGTGGGCTCCGGAT
>JAFRCB010000021.1 GCA_017404585.1 Lachnospiraceae bacterium | reverse complement strand
GAACTTCCCGCTCCTTACCGGTGACCGATGAGTAGACCATGAGGTCAAGCCCTTTATTCTTTCCCTCGCCTGCCTTGTCCAGATCGTACATGCGAAGCTCGGACTGTCCTGCTGACATCTCCGAAAAGCGAAGGTTGGCTGCGTAGAGTATCCTCTCCAGATAGTAGCGCTGGACATAGGTCTCGAGATCCATGCGTGACCCGGGTACTTTGCCCGTCACGAGTCTGTACAGATTGTCAAGCTTTGTGTGGTCATCCACTGTCTTCCTGCGCTCGTCCATCTTCGGAAGAAGCGCGTTCAGGGCATCCCTGTCGGACTTCAGCTGCTCCCTGATGATTCCGTTTTCTTCAGCCTTGCTCTCATACACAGCCTGGGCTTTCAGCATGTTTTCTCTTGCGGTCCCGTCTGCCGGGCGGACGAGATCTCCGATGAGTTCCTTTGCGGACGCAAGCATGCTCTCCGCGGCAGCTCTCTTTTTATAGTGGCTGTTCACTTCCATCTGCATGTGTTCGCCCTCGGTCCTCGGATATTTCTCTACGAGGTCTTTCCACTCATGTTCCGCGAGATCTTTCTCGTCAAGAATGGAACTGTAGGCTGCTTTCCTCTCCTCAATGACCTGTTCTTCCTGAGGAATATTATCTACGTATTCGTCTATCAGGCTCACTGCCTTCTGTCTGGCGGAAAGTGCGTCCTTATGAAGCTGGTCGGCCTTCGTAAAGGCATGACCAGCGAGGACTCTTTGGCCCTCCGCTCTCTTCAAATCATTTTCTGCTTCCTCGGTAGATGCGTAAGCCCTCTGCGCTTTGAGTGTATTCAGGGCGGAAAGCTTCGCGGCGTGCTCACTCGTCGCGTTAGTGACCCTCTCTCCTGCTGCGGTCACAAGATTTTTCAGGTGCTCCTTTTCCTCGTCAACACTCCTAAGCTTTTCCACAACTGCCAGGTAATGATCCGAATCGCGCTTAGCGGCTTCCAGTTCGCGACGCAGTTCCTCTCCGCGAGTTTCAATTAAAGCCCTGGCTCTTGCGAGGACAATATCATCCGGCACATTTGGGATGCTCTTTTTCATTTTCTGAATGAGTACGTCCTTAGCTCGGAGAACGCCCTCCCTCTTTTCAGCGTACACATCATTTGCCGCTTTAGCCCGGGCCGACTGCGCTTCCTGTTTCTCGCGAAGCTCCTCAACCTCTGTACGAACACTCTCCACCATATCCCTGGTCACGTCGGAAAACTCTGTGTTCACCGGGCACGGCGACGGATGTTCCGTCGACCCGCAGACCGGACAGGGGCTTCCGGGCACAAGGGTCCTCGCAAGCAGGCCGGCCTGCGCGTCTAAAAAGGCCTGCCGAAGACCGTCATATTCGAATTTCTTGCTGCGATAGTCAGCCGAAGCTTTTTCATATGCCTTCTGGGCAGCATCGACAAGTCTCTTCTGTTTCTCAGCATCGCTGCGCAGGCCGATTGCCTTAACGGCATCATCCATGAGAGAATCCATCACCGCAATCTGTTCCGCAAGAAGACTCATTCTGGCACCGGCATCCTTCAGCTCTTCGGACTCCCTCTGCCACACGGCAGTCTGCTCGATGAGTTCGTTCTGCTGCTTTGTGGCAGCCGCATACGCAGCCTCCTCCTTCCTGAGGATCTGCAGAGCATCGGTCATCTCGGTGTCCGCAGCCTTGATTGCCTTTACATGCTGCCTGTCCTTCTCCACTCTGGTCTTGACCTTGATAGCGGTGTCCGGCTCTTCCTCAAGGACCTTTCGTGTCCGCTCAAGTTCCGCATTGGCTTTCTTCACTTTTTCCTCGAGACCGGGCATAAGGACTTTCTGCTGCTCAAGCCTTCTCATGGTCTCCGCAAGTGTCTTGACCGCGTCGTCATATCGCGTGTAGACGGCCTGCACTTCGTAGGCGGCCGCAAGCTGCACGCCGAGGCGTTCCAGCTCTTTGATATGTTCTTCATTGGCAGCACACTCCGCCAGCTTCTTCTCCGCCTCATCCTGCTGACGGAAAGACTTCAGCAGGTTCTCTGTTCTTGTATAGATGTCGCGCTTTTCATCGCGCTCTTTCACGGCAGCAACAAGCTCCGCGTCGGATCTGCCTTTTTCTTTTGTCAGGTAGTCTGTGAGGTCCTTAAGTACTTCGATGAGCGAGTCCATATTTGCAACATTGAGACGGTCCGCCTCCATGATCCGCGTTATGAGCTCTCTCGCTTCCTCGGCTTTCTCATAGTTATCCGGGATCACGATGTGGGATGCCTCGGTCTGGCAGACTGTGCGTATATGTCCGAGCTCCTTTTCCTTCTCCTTCTTCCGACGGTCCAGCTCATCGCCAATCTGCTGGTACAGCTCAGTGCCGAAGAGTCTGCGGTAAATCTCTTTCTTGTCGGCGGATTTGGCCCGAAGAAGTTCCATGAATTCGCCCTGGGCGATCATGCCGACCTGCATGAACTGCTCCTTGGAGAGACCTACGATCTCGAGCAGTTTTTCATTGGTCTCCTTGCTCGGATATTCGGTGCCGTCCGGCATGATGAGCGAGACTTTCTCGGCCTCGGAGATCACGCCTGACCCCTTCTTTTTCGCGCGCATGTATCTCGGATTTCGGCGCACCGTGTATACATCCGCCCCCTCATAGCTGCCATCGGAAAATGTCAGCTCGACATAGGGTTCCGTTCCCGGAGCGGCGAACTGGCTTTGAAGCTCTGTGCCGTTCTTCACATTTCTTGAAGAACTCGCTTCGCCGTACAGTGCAAATACGATCGCGTCGAATATTGTCGTCTTCCCCGCACCCGTATCTCCGGTGATGAGAAAGAGGTTCTGATTAGGTTCGGTGAAATCTATAACAGTCCGCTGTCCGTAGGATCCAAATGCCTGCAGCGTGAGTGTCAGTGGTCTCATAGTATCCCTCCTGTGAATTTATCCTCTTCCCCACTGCCTTCGAGCGAATTAATGATATCCCGGATGATGGCCAGTGAGTCCTCATCCATATCCTTAAGGAACGAGCAGCAAAGGTCATATGGATCAAGTTCCTCTTCTGCCTGAATCTTTCTCGAGTAATCCGCGCGGTTCGTGTTAACTCTGCGAATCTCGAGCAGGTTGGGAAATGCGGCTCTGAGCCTTGCCTGCATATCGAATATATCGAATTCCACTTTGTCTGTGAGGACCGCTGTGACGTAGTCGTCGCAGCCCTGTTTCAGTATTTCTTCAAGTGTATCTTCTATGACTCTCACCTCATGGAGCGGCTTAAGGGGCAGGATGCTGACAGACGGAGCGCTGCCCTTTTCACGGAGCGTTGCCATGACAACGCCCTTCTTCTGGCCTGCCTCGCTCACGGAATAGGGCATCGGAGTGCCAGAGTAACGGAAACGGTCGTCGCCGACGGTCATCGGCTTATGAATATGCCCGAGAGCGGCATAATCGAAGGGCTCAAGAACATCTGCTGAGATCTCATCAATATTGCCGACGGTCCTGATCTCAGATTCCATGCGCTCGACATCGTCGGCGGTCTTTCCCACCGGCAGAAAGAACTGATGGCTCACAAAAACGTTGAGCTCGTTCGGGTCTATATTCTCCCGGGCGATCAGAGCATGCATTGCGTCATTATAGCTGAGGTTCCTTCCCTCCTTATCGGTCCCGGTGATGAGTTTCACCATGGACGGCTTGACGAACGGGAGCAGATAAAAGTCCACCGGCCCGAACTCATCGGTCAGAGTCACTTTCTCAATATACTCATCCGGCATGACCGGAGGCTTTCCGATCATGAAGAGCTTCTGTTTTGCCAGTACCCGTCTGTAAGTGTCCACGCGCGGCGCGCTGTCGTGGTTCCCGCTGATGGTCATGACGGTGGATGTGGTTTCATTTGCAAGCTCAGCGATGAAATCATCGAAAACCTCAACCGCCTCAGCGGAGGGTACGGCCTTGTCGTAGATGTCGCCCGCGATGAGGATGACATCCGGAGACTCCTCCTTCGCGTATTTAATAATCTGGTCAAAAACATACTTCTGGTCTTCCAGAAGGTCACGGTTATATAGCTTTAAACCGATATGCAGGTCTGACAGATGAAAAATTTTCATTCTAGTTGTCCTCTCATTTTACAGGTGACTGCTGAAGGCTCCACACGCTGTGTTTTCGTCTCACACACCATACTCAGCAGGATTTTCGTGAGTACCTTATGTATGGCTGCCATTTTAATAGTATACCACAGAATAGCCTTCTGTTCACATACGTATTAATGACTTAGCAGGGGCAGTTCAGGCAGGCTGCTGCATAGTTCCGTATCCCGGCAGCAAACATCATCTTCATCGAAAAACTCGTACTGGAATAAATCAGCCCTATGATGTATGATAAAGCCCGGAAATACAGCAAAGGAAATACATCTATGGAATTCAGTCTGATTTTATTCAACAAGTTGGTCGCCATGATGCTCATGGCAATTGTCGGCTTCGCGCTGGTCAGGTTCAAGCTTCTTCGGGAGGATGACACCCGGGTCATCTCCGTTCTTCTCGTCTATGTATTGCAGCCCTGCCTCATAGCCCGCGCGTTTCAGATCGACCTCACTCCGGAGCGCATGCACGGATTTATCTTCGGCACGCTGCTTGCCACCGCGACAATACTGCTCTCGATGCTCATGTCCAGAATATGTATGAAACCGTTCGGTCTGGACGCGATTGACCGCTCGACGATTATTTACGCCAATGTAGGCAACCTCCTGCTGCCTCTCGTCAGCATGGCACTCGGAGATGAGATGGTCTTTTATTGCAGTTCCTTCCAGATCCCGTTCAACTTGCTGCTCTGGACCCACTGTTTCTCCATCATCAAGGGAGATCGAACTGTCAACGTAAGAAAGCTCCTGCTGAATCCGAACCTGATAGCGCTCTATATCGGACTTTTTTTCCTTGTTACGAGAATTGCCGTACCGTCCGTCATCGACGCGGCAGCCAAAGGGTTCAACGACATGGTCGCCGCCTCATCGATGCTGCTTGTCGGCATGGTCATCGCCGGAATAAATATCAAGACTGTATTCACATATAAAAAAGCCTATCTGGTATCCTTCGGCAGACTTCTGGCTGTCCCCATTTTGTCAATGCTCATACTGTACGCAACAGGATTTCTCACACGTCACCCCGAGCTTCGGCCGATCTTCATGGTCGTCATACTCGGCGCCGGCGCGCCTTCCGCAAGCTCGATCGTCCAGATCGCAGTCCTGCATAATAAGGATGCAGCCAAAGCCGGCATCTATAACGTAATGACTACGCTTCTGTGTGTTGTCACAATGCCTCTTATCATCTTTATATATCAGATGATGTTCCCGGGGTAACTCATTTACCCCGGCACTTCTTCTCATCAGGGCACTGCCTGGGTTTCTTCGCCTGGCACATAAGACTCAATTTACCACCGAAAGGAAGTTTGCGTTATGAAAGAAAATAAGATCAGACGGCTGCTCAATGACAACAAATGCACCACATCGACAAGACTATGGAGCACATGGCCATTCTACACCGAGGCGATCGGAGCGACCGGCAATTTCGATTACATAGAGTTCGTCGGCGAATACGCTCCTTTCACGCAGCTTGACCTCGAGAACATCTGCAGGGCAGCTGAGCTCCACAACATGGGCAGCATGATGAAAGTCGACTTCCAGGGAAGGAAATATGTCGCTCAGAAAGCTGTCGCTGCCGGTTTCCAGGCGATTCTCTTCGCCGATCATCACACAGCCGATGAGGTCCGTGAGACGGTGGAAGCCATGAAATCCGACACTCCCTGGTCCAAAGGCCGCTTCGGTGTCCCCAGCAGACGTTTTATCGGAACACAGACCTATCTGCCGCAGCTCGACCACGCGGCGAGACTCGATGACGTTGTGCTCGCTTTCATGATTGAAAAAGACTGCTCCATGAAACAGGTTGAAGAAATCTGCCAGATCGAGGGCGTCGACATGGTCCAGTTCGGTCCGTCCGACTACAGCATGAGTCTCGGAAAGAACAGTGCTGATATCGTGGAGGATTGGAAGGCCGCTGAGCGGGAGATGATCGAGACTGCTCTGAAATACGGCGTCCGCCCGAGATGCGAGGTCCTGAAGCCGGATCAGCTTCAGTACTACATTGACCTTGGTGTCCGTGATTTCTCCCTCGGAGATGAATTCAAGAAGCTCAGAGAACTCTGGGTAGATGACGGCGCTAAGATGGCTGAGATAGTAAGCAAACTTTAATTGGAACTGGCAGGAGTGCACTTGTCGGCTTAGTGACGCAGGCATAAACGCACGCATATGCATCGCTGAACCCCCGCAAGGCATCTTTGGCGCCCTGCGGGGGTTCTTTATTGTCCTCTCATGTCCTTAAGGTAGCTCTCATTCTGTCCGTCCTGATCAGCAGATCAAATGCGTCTACAATACTTCTCGTCACTATATCCGCATGCGCTATAAGTCCGGCATATGTCCCCTCTTTTTCGAGCACAGCGACGGAAAGATCGGCCGCGTCAAACATGAGAACATCATTGAAACCGTTGCCGACGCACATGACATGGCTGCCTAATCTTTGTACGATCTCCAGTTTGCACTCGGCTGCGCCCGCCCGGGGAAAGGTCTCCACATGCACGCCTATAGGGTCACACTGGGCGCGCACTGTGCCGTATGTATCCGCTGTCAGCACGTGTATGTCGACGAGTTCTTTAAGAGCCCTCATCCTCTCCTCCACGCCGTCTATGAGCTGCCCGTCTTCTGCCACGGTTCCGTTATAATCAAGCACAAGATGCTCAATCGTGATCATATCTCTTCCGGGTATATCTATAGTGATCATCCGTAAATTCCTTTCAAGAATTCTCTGGTCTGCGCTTCCTTCAGAGGCTGACCAAAAAGTCCCTGATTGCCTCCGCCATCATATCCACATGAAGGTTAAAGCAGTGGTCATCACCGGGGATCGGCACCAGTTTTGCGTTTTTATAGAGTCTTTCAGCCTTCTCCGCATAGAAGAACGGAACAGATTCATCCGCATCGCCATGTACGATGAGGACCGGGCCTTCATACCTTGCGATCTCATCCTCTACATGGATAGTGCGGGCTACACGGATGTAGTCTCCGGATAATTCCCGCTCATCAAAGGCAATACTCTCGGGGATGTGCTCCGGATCAAATGTCATTCCCAGTATGATCCCTTCTCTGGCATTCTCCGGAATCATCCAGGCCGGCGAGAGCGGAATGATTGCCTTAAAATCATCCGCAAACATACCGCCGATCAGCATGGTCAGAAGACCTCCCTGGGAATGACCGCAGAGAATGAGATCCGTCACAAAGTCCAGAGACTTTGCGTAATTCACAACATCAATAGCATTTGTCACCCATTTATACAGAGTATGCTTTCTGAACTCGCCATCGCTCCCGCCGTGGCCGTACATTTCCGCGCGGAGAACGGCGACGCCGGCTTCCAGCATAGCATCCCGGGCTGCGATGAGATGTTCTTCCTCCATATCCCCCGTGAAACCGTGGATCAGAATGCAGAGCGGTCCTTTTTTCGATCCTTCCGGGCAATCAAGCTTTGCATGCAGACGGGTTCCGTCACTGTCAATATAAAACTCTTTCATTTTGATCTCCTGTAATTCTGATTATTTCAGTCCGCTCATTTTTTTGTAGACATCACCTCGGGAACCGGCCATAAGCGTACTGACTACAACTATTGTTCCATTGATTATAGTATACACCACACGGTAACCGCCTAACCTGATCCGATAATAATTGCTATGTTTCCCTTTAATTCGCTTAACATCAACTTTCTCCGGGAACTCTCCAACCATAAGCTCCTTTATCGAGCTCTCGTACTCGGTTCTGATGTCCTCATGCTTCCTGAAAAATTTCTCTGCTGCCTTTGTATATTGGATATCATACGAAAATCCTGATTCTTTAGCCATCCACGCCTCCGGTCATACAGAAAAATGCTTTACTGACGCAATTTTCAGATCATCGTCCGATAAAGCCTCCAGTTCTCCTAATATCTCCTGTGTTTCTTCTTCTGACGCTTCTTCCACGTTCGCTGTGAGACGGTAGAACGGATCATTCTTCATCTTTGGGAGATATTCATCCAACGCATCCATCACAACATCTGTAATTGACATATGAAATACAGCTGCAACACTTTTAATATCTGCCAGCCTTTCTTCGTCCATTTTGATATTCATAGCCTTTGTTGCCATACAGCGCCCTCCTTTATCATATATACATGATATACGGTAAACCCAATAAAGTCAAGGTTCACTCTTACGCGAAGGAGCTGCCGCATCAGGCGGTGTCATCACTATATATGTCAGACATTTGCAAATAACGTCTG
>JAFRCB010000190.1 GCA_017404585.1 Lachnospiraceae bacterium | reverse complement strand
GTTGAAGCAATTTCTGATGATAGCCAAATACATTAATATGAGCAGGTATGCTGAAGAACTCTTTATTTCCCAGCCTGCCCTCTCGGCATCGCTCTCGAAGACAGAGAAGGAACTCGGCGTAAAGCTGTTCTACCGGGATGGAAAAAAGCTGATCCTGAGTCACGCGGGAGAGACGCTCTTATCCAAATTCGAACTGGTGAAATCCTCTTTGGATTCGCTGCAGGAATCGGCGGATGCCCTGAAGACAGAAAAAACCGATCATACTCTTCGCGTTCCGGTCGCTTTCTCCATCAATTCCGCCATGTACTATACGCTGGAGTACTTTTCTTTTATGCATGGATGTCCGGGGTATCAGATGGAAGAGATCATGGTAAGCCATGACCAGAATCTGATGCTGTTAAAGAGCGGCCAGGTCGCACTGTCTATCACATATCCGCCGCTTGCGGATCCGGAAATCAGTTCCTTTACCTTACTCAGTGTCCCGATCGGCCTTGTCGTCAGCCCGAAGCATGCGCTTGCCGGCAGGACATCCCAGGCGCCGGGCGATCTGGACGGCATGAAGATTTATATGAATTCCACAGGCTATTTCCGCAGCTATGTTGAGAACCTCCTCGGACAGTGCGGCATAGCGCCGGAGCTGATTTCCTTCGACAATACGCTGGTCTACTATCGAATGATCTCGGATAACCGCAGCAGTGAGAGTTTTGTAACCATATGTGAAAAATCGTTTTACGACGCTGTGTACGGGGCGGATTACCGTTTTCTCCCCATCAGTGACAACCGCTTCATCGAAAAGCATTCTCTGTCGTGGCTCCGCAAAAACCGCTATGACATTGTCTACCGGGATCTGATGCACTATATACAGACAGAATATGGGAGATACTATTCCTTCCGCATGAAGACCGAGCATATTTACTACGAGAGCTTATCGTCACCTGAAGCAGCACTGCTTTAAGAAAACTTTGTATTACATAAAAAAGGCCTCTGCATTGCCGGACGATCGCAGCATCGTTTCAGCAAATACAGAGGTCTCTTTTTCATTCATCTATATGGAGGCAGACGCAAATCACCTCGTCGAAGTCTTCTGTTTTGTCGCAAAATACCAGTCGAATGTCTCCGGGACCATTGTGGAGAGCTCCTCCACCGTCCACTTCTCCTTGTTGCCCTTGCGGATCAGGCCGACCGGAAGCCGGTTGCGCGGATACAGGCCTACGTCACATCCGGAAACATAGAAGAATTCGCCGGACTGCTCACACGCCTCGCTGCACAGATAGACCGTCATGGGCGCCACCATATCGGGGCCTTCCGGATCCGGCTTGGGCGTGCCGTCATAAGCCACCTTGCTGTTCGGGAACAATCCCGTCACCGCGCTCGGGAGGATGCAGTTCGTGTGAATGCCGAAGGGTGTCAACTCGTATCCCAGCTCCGCGGCAAAGCCCATCACGCCGCCCTTAGAGGCGGAATAGATGGCCGATTTTCCGTTGCCGAAGGCAGCTCTGGAAGCATAGCAGACGATCCTTCCATAGCCCTTTTCCTTCATGATCGGCGCCGCATAGTGGACCAGTGAGAACATGGTCGTACAGTTGATCGCCATCAGCTTATTCCACGTAGCTTCGTCCAGTTCGTCCACAGGCTGCACCTTCTGTGCCCCCGCGACCATGCAGACAATGTCGATCGTCCCGTATGCCTTCACGGCCTCATCCACCAGCTTTTTCCCGGTCTCAAAGATCGAGAGGTCGGCATTGCAGGCAATCGCCTCACCGCCCTCCGCGCGGATCTGTTCCGCCACCAGGTCGGCACAATATTTATCCGGCTGCTCCTTGGACTTTGCGATATCGCAGACGACGACCTTTGCGCCTTCCTTTCCGAGAAGGAGTGCCGTCTCCCTGCCCATTCCCTGACCGCCGCCGGTCACAATTGCGACTCTTCCTTTTACTGTATTCATTCCCTATACTCCTTTTTCAACCCTGCTTGATTCCGAGAAGCGCCTTCTGTTCCTTGCTCTCTGTGTTGTGGTTTGTATTGATGAAGGGATGATACTGATAAGGCTCCTCCAGGTATGCCACATCCTCTGCCGTCAGCTTCAGGTCAACTGCCTTGACATAGTCATCCAGCAGCTCCACCTTCTCTGCTCCGGCCATGGGGATGGATCCTTTCGCGAAATGCCATGCGAGTGCGATCGTCGACATCTTTACGCCATACCGGTTTGCGAGTTCCTCCACGCGGTCGATAACAGGCTTGTCGATGTCCTTTGTCCCGCCATATTTGAGTGTAAGAGCAGGATCGATCTGGCTGCGCTTATTGGGCGTATCTCCAAAGGGATGCGTCAGGACGCCGCCGGCCAGAGAACTGTAAGGTCCGATTGCGATTCCTGCATCCTTGCAGAACGGGATCATCTCGTTTTCTTCTTCGCGATAAATCAAATTGTAGTGACACTGCATCACGATCGGCTTTGCCCAGCCGTTCCTCTCGCAGATGTTCACTGCCTTCTGAAACTGCCAGGTTTTCATAGTAGAACACCCGATATAGAGAGCCTTCCCCGAGCGGACGATATCATTGAACGCCTCCATCGTCTCCTCGATCGGCGTGTCGTCGTCCCATCTGTGCAGCATATACACATCCACATAGTCCTGCTGCAGACGCTTTAAGGAGGCGTCGATGCTCTCCATCAGATGTTTCCTGGAGCCGCCTCTTCCGTTCGGGCCCTCGCGCATCGGGGAGCAGACCTTCGTCTGCAGCACATATTCGTCGCGCCTTCCCATCTCCTTGAGGCACTGACCGATGATCTCCTCACTTGACCCGCGCGCGTAGTAGTCCGCCGTGTCAAAATAATTGATTC
>JAFRCB010000189.1 GCA_017404585.1 Lachnospiraceae bacterium | reverse complement strand
GATCCGGATTAGCATCGGCCGGGGAGTATTGACATGAATTTATGCCGGGGCAGATGAACGGGCTCCGGCAATCAGGAGTATAAATAATTATGACAAAAGACGTAATCGTCCGAGTTCGTGGAGTACAGTTCATTCCTGACACCCCGGATTCGGAGGAGCCTATCGAGATCGTGACGCCCGGCACATATGAATATGCCGACGGTGTGCACAGGATCATCTATGAGGAGACTTTCGAGGGATTTGAAAACGAGCCGACCGTGAACACAGTAACCATTGCGGATGGATCCATCATTGTTCAGAAGGTCGGAGCAATCACTGTAGATATGGTCTTCGAGCCGGGTAAAAGGTCGCTTGCCTATTACTCGACACCGTTCGGGACATTGGACATGGGAATTTCAACAACTGATATAGATGTGGTAGAAACTGAAGACCGCATTGATGTGAAAGCTGAGTATTCGCTCAGCATGAATGACTCGCTGGTCGCCGATTGCATGCTGGACATGTCGATCGACGCGAAGTAAAGACATGGGTACAGACCGGCTGCGTAAGCATCATCTTTAATTTTTCGCTTTACATTTCACGAAAACTGAGATATGATAGTGCACAGCTTTTGAATTTCATACAAATCTGTGATGAGGAAAGTAAGAAATGGAAGATCCCAGAGAGGGGCGCCGCGGCTGGAAGCGCTCTATCGGAAATTTGCTGAAGACCACCTCGGAGAGGCCCCAATACGGCACGGTGATTCCGTTATAATCAAAAATGAAGTGACTGCCACGGCAGTAAACAGGGTGGAACCGCGCGATTAGCGTCCCTCGTTTTCCGGAAGGAAGATGAGGGATTTTTTTATACCAAAAATCGCTGACATAATCCCGCACTTTAATCTCAGAGGAGAGAGCTGAAACAGTCTTATTAGGAGGAAGAAGAAAATGACAGAAGAATTACTTGAACTCTACAGACATTCCCTCGCCCACATTTTAGCCAAGGCAGTGATTGAGATGTTCGGCAAGGACAATGTTCAGTACGCGATCGGACCGCAGATCGCTGACGGATGCTATTATGATTTTACTCTGCCGCGTCCGGTCACGGAAGATGATTACAAGACGATCGAGGATAAGATGGCTGAGATCATTAAGCGCAAAGAGGACTGGACTCGCAAGGAGATCAGCCGGGCTGAGGCTCTCGAGCTCTTTAAAAATCAGAAGTACAAGACAGAGCTCATCGAGGATCTGCCGGAAGACGAAGTCATTTCCATCTACTGGACGGGTGATGATTTTGTGGATCTGTGCCGCGGGCCTCACGTAGAGAACTCAAAAGAACTGATGCAGGCAGCTTACAAGATCAAATCCGCTTCCGGTGCTTACTGGAGAGGAGACAGCAGCCGCGATTCTCTGCAGAGAATTTATCTCTACGCATTTCCGGACAAGCAGCAGCTGAAAGCACACCTCAATCTGGTACGCGAAGCTATGGAGCGCGACCATAAGAAGCTGGGTCCGGAACTGGATCTCTTCATGTTCAATGAGACAGCGCCGGGCATGCCCTACTGGCTGCCGGACGGATGGAAAGTCTACCAGGCTCTTATCGCTTACTGGAGAGCGGTCCATGCGCGCCACGGATATTATGAGATTTCCGCTCCGGTCATCAACAACAGAAAGCTCTGGCTCATTTCCGGCCACTGGGCACATTATCAGAACAACATGTTCGTCATCCCGTCGATGGCAGGCAAGGAGATCCGTGAGGATGATCCGGACGTATTTGCAGCAAAACCGATGAACTGCCCGAACGCAATGATGACATACAAGAGAACAGTTCACTCCTACAAGGAACTGCCGATCCGCTACAATGAGCTCGACGTTGTTCACCGCAAGGAGAAATCCGGTCAGCTGAACGGTCTCTTCCGGGTACAGGCATTCCGTCAGGATGACTGCCATACATTTGTCATGGAGTCCCAGATCGAGTCTGAGATCGCTGATATCATGAATATCGCTGACCAGATCTACGCGACATTCGGCATCACATACAGATGCGAGCTGTCCACACGCCCTGATGATTTCATGGGTGACATTGAAGTGTGGAACCGTGCGGAAGCAGCTCTTAAGCGCATTCTGGACAACAAGTACGGTGAGGGCAACTACGAGATCAACGTGGGAGACGGCGCGTTCTACGGTCCGAAGATCGACTTCCAGATCAAGGACGCACTCGGACGTGAGTGGCAGTGCGGCACGGTCCAGCTTGACTTCCAGCTGCCGCATAATTTCGGTCTTACATACCGCGACAGCGACGGTCTGCAGAAAGAGCCGGTCGTTATCCACCGCGCGATATTCGGATCTCTCGAAAGATTTATGGGTATTCTGATCGAGAACTATAAGGGTGCTTTCCCGTTCTGGATGGCAGCAACACAGGTCGGAATCGTTCCGATCCGCGAGGAGCACAACGAGTACGCGAAAGAGATCGAGAATATGCTCATGGATATGGGCATCCGCGTTGTCTGTGACTGCGATGACAAGAACATGAATGCCAAGGTCAAGGAGTTCCGCCTCCACAAGGTTCCGTATATCGTTGTCGTCGGCGATAAGGAAGTAGAGGAGAGAACAGTATCCATCACGGTGCGCGGCAGCAAGAAGCAGCTGCACGGTGTTCCGCTCGAAAGGCTCGGACAGATGGTCAGGACAATGAATGAGGAGCATTCTCAGGAACTGATCGCTGAATAAGAAATGAGACTTGAATAGTAAGAAAGGGGCTGTCGCTTTAGGCGGTGTCACTACTATATATGGCAGACATTTGCAAATAACGTCTGCCATATATAGTGGCGGCGCGCCTTAATGCGACAGCCTTTTTTGACTTTGCATGATTTTATTGAGTCTTGCGCAGATCCTTCACGGAATCGCGTATGACCAGTCTCGTCGGCAGCTGATTCACGCTTTTTTCAACTGCCAATCCCTTTAGGAGGCGGATGAGCGTTTCAGCCGCGACGATCCCTTTTTTCTCCATATCCTGATGAACGGTTGTTACGCCGGGTCTGTGATACTTGCTCATAGGATTGTCATCAAAACCGATCACTGAAATATCCTCCGGGATTCTGATGCCGCAGTCAATGAGTTTGTCAATGAGCTGTACCGCATATAGGTCGGAGGTGCAGAAGACTGCTGTGAAATCCCTGACTGTCTCGCAGATACTGGTAAGTGACTTCTCGACCTCGTCTTTCCAGGGATTCAGCTTCAGAAAATTCCTGTCTTCATATTCGATCCCGGCATCAGCCAGTGCCTTCTTATAGCCGCGGAACCGTTCACGGTCAACACCTATGATGTCATCTGACATGAACGCGATTTTACGGTGACCCAGATCTGTCAGATACTTGACGGCTTCATACGTTCCTGCTTCGTCCTCAAGGCCGACTGTGTATACCGGAGGATCGCAGACCATATTATAAATATCAATGCATACGACCGGTTTTTTGTACTTGCGTCGGAGCGCTGCACCGTCCTCACCCAGCAGACCGAACAGAAGAAGACCGTCAACATTCCAGGTCGAGACCTGTTTCAGGATATCGTTCATCTCGTCGGACGCGTAGATCATCATAAAGTAACCCGCCTCACGTACTGTCTTCTCAATACCGCCCACGATCTCGGAGATGAAGGGATCTATAAAAATATTAGATGACTTGTCTGCCCTTGGCTTCATTGCGAGGCCTATGATTTTGGATTTATTCTGAGCAAGATTTCGGGCATTGATATTTGGTACGTAGTCATATTCAACGAGAGCTTTTTCTACACGCTCAATAGTTGCGGCGGAGACCTCATGCGTCTTGCCATGGATGACATTTGAAACAGTTGTGGTGCTGAGATTCAGTTTCCTGGCAAGTTCTTTGATTGTTATCATGTATTACCTCATCATATGCAATTGCATAAACAGATACTTACACAATATAACATAGAAGAATACAAATGCATACAGCCTTAAAGTGCTGACTAACTTTTTCGGCGCTTATGCGCAAAAGATGAAATACTATTTCTTTCCTTGCGCACATCTGCAAATCATGGTACTATACCTTGTAGCGAAAAAATCAAGTTCGGAGGATCGAAAAGTGTCTACTTGGCAGATTGTATTATGGGTAATTGTTATTGTTCTCGCCGCCATACTGGTAGCGCTGTTCTTTATCGGCAGACGCCTTGAGAAGAAGCAGGCGGAACAGCAGGAGCAGATCGAGGCAGCTAAACAGAGCGTCACATTTCTAGTACTTGACAAGAAGCGCCTCAGGCTCAAAGAATCGAAGCTGCCGCAGCAGGTCATTGACGCGACACCGTGGTACCTCCGCCGAAGCAAGCTTCCGATCGTCATGGTCCGATTCAACGGACAGGTCATGCGCATGATTTCCGATGAGGCCATCTTCGACCTGATTCCCGTTGGCAAAGAAGTCCGCGCGACTGTTTCCGGTCTTTACATTACAGATGTAAAAGGACTTCGCGGCGCTCTGGATTCAAAGCCGGTCAAGAAGGGCTGGTTCCAGAAAGTTAAGGATAAGGCTTTCAAGGCCCGCGATGAGCAGCGCGCCGAGCAGGCAGCGAAGAAAGGTGAGCCGGCACCGAAGAGCCTTTCCTCACAGCCTTCCGGCAGCGGCGGCGGAAGCCCGAGAAAGCGCAAGGCTACGAAGAAAAAGAGAAAACACTGATATGGTAAAAAAGGGACTGCTGAAACAGCGGTCCTTTTCGTTATGCGCAGATGGTCGGCCGGGGTGCCGGAATCGTGCTCGCGGCGCGAAGCTGCCCCTCTAGTGCACGACTGCCCGATCTCTGGTTATTTTGTTATGTGGTGTGAAAGCATTGCAAGTGAGGAGGCGAGGTTCTCATTTTGAACGAGTACGCCTTCCGGCACATTGAGTCGTACGAGCGCAAAGTTCCATATCGCCCGAATGCCGCATCTCACCAGTGAGTCGGCAATGCCCTGAGCCGCATCCATGGGGGCGGTGATGATTCCGATAGGAATCGCATGTTCTCTGCAGAAAGGTTCCATCTCGGATATATCAAAAATTGGTATATTGTTGACAGTTCTTCCCGTGATGTCTTTATTTGTGTCGAAAGCTGCGGTGATACTCAGACCATACTCCTCAAACTCTCTGTTGCCGAGCAGTGCGCGGCCAAGCGAACCGGCTCCTACAATTATTGCCTCTTTCCTGTCATTGATTCCCATATAGTCCTCAATATCGCTGATCAGCTCATCGACCGGGAAGCCTGATTTCGGTTTTCCCTTTGTTGAGCATACTGCCGCGATATCCTTGCGGACAAGAACATCGTTGAGCTTTAATTCATTTGCAATTGATGTTGCAGAGATGGTCGTTTCGCCTTTCTCTTTAGCTTTTTCCAGGCAGTGCAAATAATACGGCATCCGCTGCAGAGCCTGGATCGTCAGTGCATCAGCCTTATCCCCTGTGTTTTTTCTGTCCATAGCCATCATCCTCGTAGAATAAATTGTGAGTGTAAATCACGATGGCACCCCCCGTGCCCCTATGATCCGTAGTTTACTTAATTTTAGTATATCATATTCCAATCTTATTTGTAATAATTCTTAGCTATAAGACTATTGACTATTGAGCGTTAGAGTTATTGTATCTCGCTATAGACAAAATGTCTGTGCATGTCCGGCTGGACGCCTCTTTTGACTGCGCTGTCCGGAAGGCATGAAGCGCTTGACACAGCGGGAAAAATCAAGGATACTTTATATCTGAGCGGGAGCTGCCCCGCCTGCACAGGCGGTGGGATCGACCAGGCAGGATTCGAAATACAGCGTTTAGGACAATACGCGGAAATCCTCGGCTATTCAATTGCCGAGTAGTTCACTTGAGGGAGTACAATGGAAGAAAAAAAGAGAAAAAAAAGAAAACGCCGTCTGACGCCGGAAGAGGCCGAGAGGCGGAGAGAAGCGCGCGCCGCCAGGGAAATGCGTCAGGCTGACCGCGCCGCCAGGGAGATTCGACAGGCTGACCGCGAGAATCAACAGGTGATCGGGGAGATGCGGCAGATTGTCAGAGGCAGTCAGGGAGAAGTAACTGATGAACAGCGGGAGGCAGAGGAGCGCAGAATAAAGAACAAAGTGCGGAGGGTGAGGAGAGCAAGGAAAGAAAAGCATCAGCAGATCCTCATTCGTGCCCTCGGTCTTGTGGCTGTCCTCATG
>JAFRCB010000020.1 GCA_017404585.1 Lachnospiraceae bacterium | reverse complement strand
CCTGGAAGATATGGCTGCCGTACGAAAGCTCTGGGTTGTAGCCCACCCCGGACACCGACAGCTCGCAGATCACCTCGAATTCGCTGATATCGGCAAATGTCGTCGGCACCCCAAGCTCCGGCGACGTCGTCCCGACTCTTCCGGGAACGATCAGCATCATATGCTTCCCTGAACCTCTGAACTTCCAGTTGATCCTCCCGATGGCCTTGGCTATAGAATCCTTCTGCGCATACGGAAGTTTATAATAGGCAATCGGGTCAACATACAGAATGAGATCAAGAGGAACGGCTCTGGAAAGGCCCATCGAAGCGCCTTCCGAGTGAAGCAGCAGATTCGCCTCCGGTATAGTCTCCGGAAGCCGCACTTCCCCTGTGTCCTCAAATGCCTGAAGCGGCCGGCACTGGAGCAGGTTGATCATATACTCCCGGTTCTCGGAAAGATTCAGAGTAAACTCAATATCGACCGGCTGACCGTATTCCCTGTGAATAATCTGCATCATCTCCTGAAGGCCGCGCATCATCTCCCTGCGGCTGACGAGGCCCTTGCAGGAAATGAACATCACAGAGCGGTACTGACCGCGCTCCCTGAACCGCTGCTCGATCTCATAGTCATGTTCAAGCAGCGCATTCTTAAGATACTGAGGCAGCTTCGGCTCAATATCCTGCAGCTGCAGTTTCCGCAGACATTTTTTCTCTTTGTCAATGACTTCCAGCTTTCGCTGAGAGAACTGATGCTTCTCCGCGACTGTGACAAAATTTGTGGCTTCCGGTCGGTCAAGGTTGACAAGCCTCGGGTAAGACCCCTCCGTTCTGTCCACAGCCGACGTGCCAAGCCCCATGACAAGGCGCAGCATTCCGGCCGAAGGATCCATCTTCTTATCGAACCGGTACATACTGTAGGAATAGCCGACACCGGCGGCGCAGGGCATATAATAATGATCATAGTGGGAACCGGAGACACGCTGCACCAGGAGAGCCATCTGCTCGTCGCGGTCCGCCCGGTTCCGCCGCTTTCTGTAATCCAGGGCCGACAGGCTCATCGTGCTCGCATATACCTGCCGGACGGCATTTTCAAACTCTTCGAGGCGTTCTTCGAGGGAGCCTGAATTTGCACAGAACACGGATTCATATTTTCCTGCAAATGCATTCCCGAACCCGTCCTCCAAAATACTGCTCGACCTCACGATAATCGGATCGTGGCCGTAATACTCCAGAAGAAGACAGAAGCGCTCCTTCATCTCATGGGAAAAATGTCCGGCAAGAAGACCCTCCGAAAACTGCTTTGCCAGAGAAAAATACTCCTCCTCCCGGCGCTGCCGTATCCGCAGGTCCCACAGGTCATTCTCGACAATATAGGAATAGTAGACGTCCGAACCAACGAACCAGGAATCATGCGGTACCATAACATCATAAAGGTCCGGCCGCTTATTCTCGATGGTTTTTTCGAGCAAGCAGCATACCGCATGCCTTCCCGCCGATCATCCCGGTCCCGATCATGCGGTCACGGACAAAGAAATAATCCATGGGACCGAAATTCTCACGTATCATTCCCCGCATTTTCTCATCCCGCGTCATCATGATGCGACACATGCGGGCGCATGCCTCCGTAACGTCAACCCCCATCTCATACATCTGTTTGTTCAGGTTGAAAAAGCGGTCCCAGAAATCCGTGTTCTGCTCATCCCCCGGCCTCTGGTGACGGTTCATGACCTGATAAAAACGGCTTGCGCGGACGCCGTCGAGGAGCGGGGTCACAGTGCCATTTGCACGATCATAAAAATGCGGAAGGAACATAGTGTCCGAGTTGCGTTCCCACACCTTATCCGGGCGGACGTAGACCGCATCACCATACGAATACACATCCAAAAAGAGCTGTGTCGTATCCCGGATCTTGCCGATTGCCTGCAGCGAATGCTTCCCCCGGATCAACGGGAAAAACGCGACCGTGTCCAGAATAAACAAAAACGGACAGGTCACGCGGAAAAAATTCCCCATCATAAGATCGGTGGACCAGGCTGTCTGGAGCTCCGACAGGCAGTCGAACACATAGAAGGCGTCCCGGCCTTCCCGTTCAATCAGATTGTGGATCTCTACCGTGAAATTTTCGAATCTGTGCGAGAGCTCGATTTGTACCGTCCTGACTTCCGGATGGCCGACAACAAGGGGCGGGTGGCTGGCAAAGCGCACATAAATAATATTCCGATGGTCCTCTATCGCCTGTTCAATATAAGGATCAAGGAAATAGTGGAACTCTTTCAGATCGGAGACACGCCACACCACATTGTCTCCCAGTCTGATATTGTCGAGAACCTGATCCATGGCAGGTATCCCGGATTTTACACGTTCAAATGCAGCCATCTCTACCTCCTCATTCCGGCAGCCCTCCGGACAAAACATTGGATTTTGTACGGAAGGCCGCCATTACATTTGCAAATGTGAAATAATATCACTCTACATCCTGCAGAGCTTCAAGATCCTCCTCTCCGGTCCTGACCTTTACGACCCTGCTTACCGGGTAAACAAAGATCTTGCCGTCACCGATGTGACCTGTGTACAGAGCCTTCTTTGCCGCCTCAATGACTTCGTCGACCGGGATCTGGCTCACTACGACCTCAACCTTGACTTTCGGAAGGAGCGTCATATCAATCTCAACGCCTCGATATCTCTCACCGGATCCACCGAGCCGTCAACGTGGATGACGTTGGCATCTTCAAAGCATCTCACCACGTGTACGATCGCGTCGCACTCACGGATATTCGCCAGGAACTGGTTGCCGAGTCCCTCTCCCTTCGACGCGCCCTTGACAAGTCCGGCGATATCGACAAACTCCACTGTCGCCGGCGTCACTTTCTTCGAATGGCTGAAATCGCCCAGGAGCTTCAGTCTCTCATCAGGGACTGCCACGACGCCCACATTGGGATCAATCGTACAGAAAGGATAGTTGGCCGATTCGGCCCCCGCCTTTGTCAGCGAGTTAAAAAGAGTGGACTTTCCGACATTCGGAAGTCCCACGATACCTAATTTCATTTATGTGTATTCTCCTTTGAAAAATCCTTGTTCCAAGCGGATTCCCGCATTTCTCATATTTTGATTGCAGTTAAAGAT
>JAFRCB010000188.1 GCA_017404585.1 Lachnospiraceae bacterium | reverse complement strand
GCGGATCTTGCCCTGATCGACGGCAAGTACTTAAAGTCTGCTCCGAAGCATGTGCTCAGCAACTCGATTTTTGATGCGCTGACCCACCTGGACGAGAGCTATCTCAACTCCAAGGCCACGGATTACAGCAGGATGTGCGTGGATGCCGGCCTCAAGATGTGGGCAAGAAGCCTTCCGATCCTGCGCGGCGAGAGAGAGGCGGAGGACAGTGATCATCTTAACATGATGCGTGCATCGATGATGGCCGGTATGGCGATTGCCCACACGGCGACCACGCTGCCCCACGGTCTGTCGTACTCGGTGACGACGAAGCTGCATGTGCCTCACGGCAAAGCGACGGCCTACTTTACCGCGGGCTATCTTGCGGAGGCTGCGGAGGCAGACCGCGAGTATCTGCTGTCTACGGCGGGATTTGCCTCCCTTCAGGATTTCGAGGATGTGTATCATGCGTGCTGCGGCAGGATTGATGCATCGGAAGCGGAGTTGACCGAAGTCCTCGAAGGGGCAATCGAGGAGCTCTCCGGGAATCCTGCTAAGATGGCGCTCGCTCCGTTCGCGGTCGACCGGGAGATGCTGAAGAGAATTGCGTATTATGAGATGAACGCAGGTGAGTGATAAAAACGCACCAACCTTTATAGTGAGTAGGGCCGTATAGACGTTGCGGCAGCCTTCGATAATCTGTGAGAGGGCGTGTGAAAAATGAGAATTCATTTTTCATGCGTCTTCTTTTTCTTATTTTGGACTTGCCTTCGGTAAATCATCCGGTTTAAACCTCGTGATTAAGAAGTCGGCAGTCGATCTTGAAAAATAATACACATGTGCAGTGCTGCATAAGGGTCAAATCAAAGAGCATAGGCAGTCTCATTGACTCGTTTTTAGTTAATTCAGCTTAACACGCTGCTGAATTTACAGCTAAGAAGCAGTCGCCTTTATCGAGTTTGATGTTCGATGACCGTATGACTGTCTTATATCAGATTTTCGTCCTCAGTAGAATAGAGGTGGTTTCAGCGAACTCGACTGCCCGCCAAATCACCCGGGCAGTCTTGAAACGGTGAACTGACCTAAGGTGACTGTCTGCCATCATTCTTGCCTTCAGTAGAATAGAGATGATTTCACGGATGGCGACTGCCCGCCATGTCTTAGTGGCAGGTGTCGATTTGCAGCGAAGCGTAGACTGCAGGAATTCAGTTTGGGAGATTTTCAAAATTGAGGTCTCATATCGTGCATAATTCACAGAAAAATGTTTTATTATAGAAATGTATTCACATTATTTACCAAAAAAATAAGGCGTGGTATAATAAAATGACATTCTAAATATAAGCGGCGCAGTCCGCAGAAATTTAAGGAGGAAGAAACATGAAAAAAGGAATTCGCAAACTTTTTGCCGCAATCCTGGTCGGCGCAATGGCACTCGGCCTTGCCGCATGCGGCGGCGGCAACCCGGTCTCAACGGCACCGGCGGCAGATTCCGGCGCTGCAACAGCTGATGCATCCGGTCTCAAGATCTGCATCATCACATCATCAGGTGTCGACGATGGTTCTTTCAACGAGAACTGCTATGACGGCATCAAGGCTTTCATTGCAAATCACAGTGACTGCACAGTAACTGACGTCAAGGAATCCGACCTCACAAAGCTCATCAGCACAGTTGAGAGCCTTGTAGGTGACTATGACGTATTCGTACTTCCGGGCTTCAACTTCGCAGGCTGCGGCGAGATCGCTCAGGCCAACCCGGACAAGAAGTTCCTTGTCGTTGACTCCACAATCACAGACTCCGAAGGCAATCAGATGACTCTGGACAATGTCTATACTATGACATTCCAGGAGGAGCAGGGCGGTTTCCTGGCAGGTGTTGCCGCTGCTCTTACATCTCAGACAGGCAAGGTCGCTGTTGTCAACGGTATCGCTTTCCCGTCCAACGTCAACTATCAGTTCGGCTTCATGAGCGGTGTCAATTATTCGAACGCAAAGTTCGGTACAAATGTTGAGTGCGTAGAGATCGCTGCATACGCAGGCCAGGCTACTGTTGAAGTTCAGGGTATGGGCACCAATGTAGGCGGCAACTATGTCGGTGATTTCGCCGATGAGGCAACAGGCAAGACAGTCGCTGAAGCTCTGATCTCTCAGGGATGCGACGTCATTTTCCCGGCTGCAGGTTCTTCAGGCAACGGCTGCTTCACAGCCATCAAGGAGACGAAGGGCGTCTATGGTATCGGCTGTGACGTCGACCAGTATGATGACGGCGTGAACGGCAGCTCCAATATCATCCTTACTTCTGTCCTCAAAGGTATGGATGTCTATATTGAAGAGCAGCTTGGAAAGATCTATGACGGTACGTTCGAGGGCAAGGATGACACTCTGGGCGCTACAGGCTATGTCAACGCAGAAGGCCGCCAGCAGCTCTCCGAGGACGCTATTGCCAAACTCGACGAGGTATATGAGGCTATGAAGGCCGGCGACATTGTTCCGGCTTCCAACTGGAACGGATATCTGCCGACAGATTTCCCGGGTCTTAACTAATAAGAACGGCCTTATGGCCGCACTCAGATGAAAAGCCAACGGGGGATGCATTTCCCCCTGCGGCTTTTTATTATATCGCAGGGAGTCGGAAGGGGAGCTGGCAGTATCGCCGCGAATGCGCAGAAGCTGTTGAACTACACTGCGCAATACCTAAGGAGTATTACACATGAACAGCGAGTACATAGTTGAAATGAGAAATATCACCAAGAGCTTTCCGGGCATCATTGCAAATGATGATGTCACCATTCAGGTGCGGAAAGGCGAGGTATATGCCCTGCTTGGTGAGAACGGTGCCGGTAAGTCGACGCTCATGAGCATGCTCTACGGCATGTACGAACCGGACCGTGGAGAAATTTATATCCGCGGTGAGAAGGTCGTGTTCAAGTCACCTTCCGAGGCTGCGGAGAAGAATATCGGTATGGTCCACCAGCACTTTAAGCTGGTCGACAACTACACCATCGGTGAAAATATCGTCCTCGGCATCGAGCCCATGAAGAAGAAGTTCGGCATTTTCCCGTATGTGGATATGAAAGAGGCAAATGAAAAGATCGCCAAGCTCTCGAAAGACTACGGTCTGGAAGTCAACCCGACAGACCTGATCTCGGATGTCAACGTCTCGATCAAACAGCGCGTCGAGATCCTCAAGATGCTCTACCGCGAAGCGGAAATACTGATCTTCGACGAGCCGACGGCTATCCTCACTCCGCAGGAGATCGAGTATCTCCTAAAGATCATGGAAGAGCTCAAGAAGGGCGGAAAGACGATTATCCTCATTACCCATAAGATCGAGGAGATCAGAAAGATCGCCGACCGCTGCGCGATTCTTCGCCGCGGAAGACTGATCGATATTCTGGACGTAAAGAGCACTTCGACCCAGGAGATGGCCAATCTCATGGTCGGCCGCAAGGTCGAGCTCACGACGGACAAGCAGCCGCCGAAGTTCGGAAAGACCGTTCTCGAAGTTGAGCATTTGTCCGTCTACGATGAGAGCAAGGTCGAGGTCGTCAAGGACGTGTCCTTTAAGGTCCGGGCGGGCGAAGTATTTGCCATAGCCGGTGTCTCCGGCAACGGTCAGGTCGAACTTGCGGACGCGATCACAGGCCTCATGAAGGCAGGCAAGGGCAAGATTATCCTGAACGGCAAGGACATTACAAATGAGAAGATCCGCCAGAGGACGGAGGACGGTATAGCTTACATCCCTGAAGACCGTCAGAAGTACGGTGTCCTTCTTGACTTCAACCTCCGCGATAATCTTGGCCTTCGCAAATATTACAAGCCTCCGTTCTCGCAGAACGGCATTTTGAAGTTCAGTGAGTTTGAGAGCTACGCGGTAAGGCTGATCGATGAGTATGATATCCGCTGCGGTCAGGGCGGACTCACATCTCTTCGGTCCATGTCCGGCGGCAATCAGCAGAAAGCCATTGTAGGCCGTGAGATCGAGGAGCATTCGCCGCTCATCATTTTCGTCCAGCCGACCCGCGGCCTTGATCTGGGCGCGATCGAGAACATTCATAAGGAAATCATCGCGGAGAGAGACAAGGGCACAGCAGTCCTTCTGATATCTCTCGAACTTGACGAGGTCATGAACCTCGCGGATACGATCGGTGTTATTTACAGTGGCAAGATGCTGAAGGTGGCGGACGCAAGTACGCTCGATTCACAGGCGGTCGGCCGTTATATGATGGGGGTGACTGAGGCATGAAAAATGAAAAAGTACCATCTGAAAAGGGCTTCTTCGCCTGGCTGGCCAAAGTCCTCGGACATGAGAAATGGAACAGCGTCACAGTCCCGATTTTTACGATCATCCTTACGCTTATTGTCTCCAGTATTTTCCTTCTGATTCTGGGCAAGAATCCGCTCACAGCTTTCTACAGCTTCCTGGCAGGCAACGGATTTGCAGCCAAGGCAAGTTACGGCGCGGGCAACGGCATGCTGTCGGACTTCTTCGCGTTCCTGAACATCATGGCTCCGATGCTTCTGGCGGCGCTGGCATTTATATTTGCATACCGATGCGGACTCTTTAACATCGGTATTGCAGGTCAGATGCTTATGTCCGGCTTCATGGCAACAATCCTTGTAGGTTACAATAAGGCTCTTCCGGCAGCGGTCGCGAAGCCGCTTGTCATTATTGTCGGTCTTGTGGTCGGCGGACTTCTCGGAGCTTTTGTCGGTTTCCTGAAGTACAGGTTCAATATTCACGAAGTCGTTTCGACGATCATGATCAACTACATTATCAGTTTCCTGACGGGCTTCTTTATTAACTCCAGATATGTCGACTCGATCACTCGGTCATCGAAGATATGCAGCTCAGCCGCCAGACTGACATGTACGAAGGTCCTGATCGGCGGTTACTACTGCAATGTACCGCTCGGCATCGTGGTCGCGCTCATTATGGTGTTCGTGGTCAAGTTCATTTTCGACCGGACTGTTTTCGGCTTTGACCTTCGCGCTGTCGGTTCCAACAGGAACGCCGCGACATATGCGGGCATCAATGTCGGCAAGTCCATTATCATGTCGATGATGCTCTCCGGATGCCTTGCGGGTCTTGCGGGCGTTACATATTATCTTGGCTATACAAATACAATTATTCCGAAGACGCTGGCCGGTATGGGCTATGACGCGATCGCGACAGCGCTGCTTGGAAATAATACTCCGGTCGGCGCAATATTTGCATCCGTCCTGATCACGATTTTCCAGAACGGCGCGAATTACATGTCCTCGACATTGGGCGTGGCCAAGGAAATTGCTTCCGTTATTACGGGCATTCTGCTTCTCTTCTCGGCATGCAGCGGATTCTTCAGATATCTGTCTAAGAATAAGCTTAACAGGATTGCTGATGAGAAGCGTGCCCTCGAGAGAGCGAGAAAGGAGGCTGAGAGCAAATGAGTTATATTAATGCGATGATTACCAGCGGTCTGGCATTTGCAATTCCTCTTTTCATTATGGCTGTCGGCGGTATCTACTCCGAGAAGAGCGGCATCACGAACCTGGCGGTCGAAGGCTTCCAGGGCTTCGGAGCTTTCTGCGGAGCGGTCGTTGCCGTGTTCCTCGGCATGAATACGGGTCTCAGCTCTTCTGCAATTATTTATGTTGCGATGCTGTTCTCCTTCATCGGGGGCGCCATCTACGCGATTATCCATGCGCTGCTCTGCATCAAGTTCCGTGCGGATCAGGTCATCAGCGGTGTCGTCATCAATATTCTGGGCGTCGCGCTGACGACATTCCTCACGACGACGATCAACACAGCGCTTTTCGGAAATGCTTCCAATAAGTTCACGCTCGGCGTGTCCCCGCGTTTCAGCGTTCCGGGCATTTCCAAGATCCCGATCATCGGCGCGGTATTTACAAATATCTACCCGTTCGAGATCATTATTCTCATCATCGCGGTCTACGCATGGTATCTCATGTATAAGACAAAGTTCGGCATGCGCCTTCGTGCCTGCGGCGAGAATCCTCAGGCGGTCGACGCGGCCGGCGGTGACGGCGCGAAGACACGCTTTCTCGCCGTCATGAGTTCCGGCGGCCTGTCCGGTATCGGCGGTATCTGCTTCGCCTACTCGCTGCTTTCCCAGTTCTCGCCGAGTATTTATCTTGGCTACGGCTATCTTGCCATCGCCGCTATGATCTTCGGCAACTGGAACATCATTCCTACCTTCTTCGTCTGCATCTTCTTCGGCATCGCGAGGGCGGGAGGCTATCAGCTCTGCCTGGCTATGGGACTTGCGTCGATCTATTCGGATCTGTTCCTGATGATCCCGTATATCCTCACCCTGCTGCTTCTGATGTTCTTCTCCAAGAGGAATCATCCGCCGAAGGCGGCCGGCGAGGTTTATGATAAGGGTAAGAGATAAATGCGGGCTGTGCTTTACAATGTATTGAGATACAATTCGCACAGGCAGGGCATTTGCTAAGCGAGACTTGAATTGTGAATGAATCGCAGTAGGCGATTAAGAATATTTGAAAATCTCTGGATTTTCATCAACAACTACTTAACTGTATGAGGAGGTTTATATGAATTTATTATCACTGCTTCTTGGTTCTATGATGACACAGTCTTCGGTCAATAATCTGTCCGGCAAGACCGGCACATCCCAGTCCGCAATTATGAGACTTCTGCCGCTGGCGATTCCGATTCTTATCAAGTATCTGACAAAGAATGCACAGAGCCAGCAGGGCGCTTTATCTCTGCTCGGTGCTCTCACACAGCACAAGAACACGAACTCGATGGAGCTTCAGCTTGCTGACGCAGACGCGGATGACGGTGACAAGATTCTTAACCATATCCTTGGCGGGAATTATGGCAATGTCATGAATCAGTTGGCAGGCCAGAGCGGCATGTCTGAAGATCAGGTCAGCTCTGTTCTTGCAAATATTGCCCCGGCTCTTCTTTCCGGTGTCTCCGCTGCCAACACACAGCAGCAGTCCGCCGGCGCCGGCAGTCTCGGCAGCCTTATGAGCATGTTCGGCGGCGCTGCACAGCCGCAGCAGGCAGCCCCGGCACAGGGCATGGAGCTTGACGGAAGCTCGCTGCTCAGCCTGCTTGCCGCTCTTAGCAAGTAATTTAGGATTTATCAAGAAAAAAGTTGGGCTGCCGCAGTTCAAATGAACTGCGGCAGCCTGTTTTTATATCGTTATCAATCTTTGCAGTTATCATTCATCCACTCGACGATATCCCATGCTGTCCGCTCGGCCTCGTCGTACACGAACATGTGCCGTGCATCCCTGTATGTAATATAGCATGCGTCGGGGCAGACCTCTTTCATGCGGTCGATCTGATAGTAGGGCATGGTGTGGTCCTCGGTTCCCCATATGACTAACATGGGTTTCCCGGAGGCTGCAGTGGCCAGGTAGGCCTCCATGGCTGTGTCGTAATCAAGTATACAGTTGGCAAGAGAGCTTGCGAGGGCTCGGAAGTAGCCCTTGTATCTCGCAAAGTCCGCAAACCTTCGGATGTATCTGTCTTTTTCCTTCTCGGTTGCGATGCCCAGCTCATCGGCGGATTTGGAGATGATGACATATGGGGCAATGAGGCGGAAGAGTCTGTCGCCGATGATCGGCAGGTCGCTGAGTTTCATGGCGCCGGGTGCCTTGAATGTGTCCATAACAGCCGGGGCAAGGAGGATGAGACGGGAGACTTTGGCGGGGTGCATTTGCACGAATCTTGTGCCGATGATGCCGCCCATTGAGGTCCCGATTATAGTGAAGGTCTTGCCCGGCAGCAGCGCGTCTGTCAGCTCATCAAGCTGTTTCACGAAGAAGTCGGCATCGTACACCGCCTTCGGCCGGTCAGAGAGGCCGCGCCCGATGAGATCATAGCGGAGAACCTGGTAACCGCGAGCGAGAAGGCTCTCGTAGAGGTTGTCGTAGATGAAATAGGGGGAAGAGAAGCCGTGGACGAGGACGAAGCATTCATCGCCGTCCCCCTCGAGTTCGTAGCGGGTGAAGCCGTCTGTCAGTTCGATGAAGCTGCCCTTGTGGGTCCTGCGCGCGGTGTCATCGAGAGTGAGGCTTTCGGCCAGGAGCGTGTACCGGATCTTAGTGAGTGTGTTCATGTGACCTCCTTTCTGCGCTGCGATTAACGCTTCGCTTTACAGATTCGGTTTATTATCGCATATTTCTTAAGAAATGTGAAGAATGCGGTGGAATTCTATGATTGGAAGCGGCTTTTGTCTCTGGGCTTTAGCCGTGGATCGCGGGAGGCAACTACTTTCTTGATTTCAATGGTGTATGGTTGCCTTTGACCTTGAGCGGTTAGTCTCAGAAAAATAATCATGGAATTAATAAAAATAATAGTATAAGATATGTTTGATGCATTTTAATAGACTTCATCTAAACATGTGATTCACAGGTACACGCTATGAAAAAACTCACCATCCTGGCAACAGTCCTTGCCGTAGCTGCAGGCCTCACCGCAGGTGTGGCAGGCTACATTGTTCTCAATAACAAACCAGACAATTCTAATGTCGCAACGGTCGCACAGAAAGAGTCTGCGAGTGAAACTACCTCGGCAGACACAGCGGAAGCGACTGCTTCGGGCGATACTGCGGGAGCAGGCAATGCCGCTGCTTCAGGCGAGACCGCGGCAGCAAGTAATGCCACTGCTGCAAGCGAGAACACAGCAGCAGGCAATGCGGCCGCAAATGAAGCCGCGTCTGCGGACAATACAGCTGCCTCAAATGGCACTGCGAATGAACCCGCGGACAACGCGGCAGCCCCGAACAATAACGCTGCAGTGAACGAACCCGCCACAGGCCCAAACGCAGGAGAAGAGACAGTTGGCGCTCCCGATGCGGCTTCTGCAGCTCAGACGACATCTACCGGTCTTGACCTAAATACCGCCCAGGCCATCCGCGATGCCTCTGTCGCGAACGCACCGTCTGCTCAGGGTGACGTTGGACGCGGTTACTATATTTATGATATTGATAAGGACGGCGTTCCGGAACTTCTTCTCACCCATGAGGAGGGTACGAACAGAGGTCTCGCAGTCTTCACATATGTCGATGGAGCGGTGGCAGAGTGCGGCGTCATGTGGGGGTTTGCTCACGGATTGCCTTTCCCGGCTTCTTATCCGGAAGGCAATGGCATTGTGCTTGAAGAGTGTGCCCGTGGCTATCAGTGTATCTGGCTCATCTCAAAGAACGGCACTGCGATGAGCGACACAATAAACAGTGATAGCGCTAATTTGTTCACTGAAGAACTGAGGACAGCCTGGCCAACGTATTACACTGACATTGAGGATGATTTCGGCTATTATTACAATCACCAGTATCGCACAGTTCTAAGCCCGTATTTTGAGGGATCCGAGGCCCTGAGCCTCTGCGACCCGGCCGACGATACGGCAATCCGGGAAGCGCTGGGGATGAGCTAAGATGCCCCCAGCCCTGCGCTGATAATAATTTACTCCAATCTCGCTTGCGAGACTTGACGTGAGATTCGGGTCAGCGTCAGCTGACAGTGCCTGAATCACGCCTTTGCCCGGTACGTAGGGATTCACGAAAAGTCGGGGATATCAAGTCGCACCAACTGCAACTTTTGCCCGGTACATTTGGCTTCGCGTCTCCTCCAGTAGAATTAGATACAGATTTCAGTGAAAGAAAAAATCCCGCTCAAGGACGAATAATTCGTATCCGATGAGCGGGATGTTTTGACACTGAAATTTTTTGTGCTATAATGCATCAGTACATTAAATCACTAAATAGAGGCACATATGAAAACAAGAGAAAATTTAGGTTCCAGACTGGGCTTCATCCTGCTTACGGCGGGATGCGCCATCGGCTTCGGAAACGTCTGGCGTTTCCCCTACATCACAGGTCAGAATGGCGGCGGACTCTTCGTCCTAATCTACCTTGCATGCCTTGTGCTGCTCGGCATCCCCGTTCTCACAATGGAATACTCCATCGGCCGCTTCAGCAGAAAAAGCATCCTTCCGGCTTTCAGAGAGCTTGAACCGCAAGGCACCAAGTGGCACATCATGGGCTATTTTGCCGTCGCCGGCAATTACGTGCTCCTCATGTTCTACTCCGTTGTCTCGGGTTGGATTCTTCACTATTTCACGCTTATGCTGACCGGTCACTTTGAGGGCGCGACGACTGATCTTATTCAGGAAACTTTTGGGCAAATGATGTCCTCCCCCTCTATCCTCCTCCGCAACATGCTGATTGTCATGGCTTTGACGTCTGTTATTTGCGGCATTGGCCTTCAGAATGGTGTTGAGCGCATCACAAAGTTCATGATGCTTGCCCTGATTATTATTATGGTCTTCCTCGGCATTCGCAGCGCTCTGCTTCCCGGAGGAAAGGAAGGTCTCGCATTCTACCTTCTGCCAAGTGTCAAGAATCTTTCGCAGGCAGGTCTGGGCAACGTCATCATCGCTGCCCTCAATCAGAGCTTCTTCACTCTGAGCATCGGTATGGGCGGCATGGAAATCTTCGGAAGCTATATCGAAAAAGACAGGAGTCTTCTCGGTGAGGCGATTTTGGTGACGGCGCTGGATACATTTGTAGCGATCGTGTCAGGTCTCATCATTTTCCCGGCCTGCTTCTCCTATGGGATATCTCCGGATGCGGGGCCGAGTCTCATTTTCCTGACCCTGCCGACAGTGTTCCTGTCAATGCCGGGCGGACGCCTTTTCGGCACGTTCTTCTTCGTCTTCCTGTTCTTCGCGGCTTTGTCCACGATGATCGGCGTTTTCGAGAATATCATGGGCATCACCTATGACCTTCACGGGATCGACAGAAGAAAGTCAGCGCTTATTAATGGCATTCTCATCGCCGTCGGCTCGATACCGTGCGCGCTGGGCTTCAATGTCTGGAGCTTTATTCAGCCGCTGCGCGAGGGCAACTGCATCATGGATCTCGAGGATTTCTTCGTCAGCAACCTCGTGCTGCCGATCGGCTCCATGATTGTCACGCTCTTCTGTACGTGGAAGTATGGCTGGGGATTTGAAAACTATATGAAAGAGGTCAACACCGGCACGGGGCTTAAGGTGCCTACAGGACTCAGGTTCTACTTCAAGTATATTCTGCCATGTATTATCGGGTTCGTGGTCCTGTATGGGCTTGTGACATATTTCTGACACGCAGCTTATAGGGCGTATGAAAGCAGTTGGCCGCAGAAAGCTGGTCGCAGAAGGCTGCCCGCAGAAGTTGGATGCAAAAGGCTGGATGCAGAAATGAATAGACACAAAAGTGGCTGGCGCTTTATGAAGTGATGCTTTGGTGCAATACTTCATAAGGCGCCAGCCACTTTGTTTTACTTGGCTTCTCCCAGAACGCAGATGCCGAATACCGGCAGCGTAAGCGTTGTGCCATCAAGCATAACTTCATCTGAGGAGACAGTGAGAACTGCCTTGAGCTCTTTGAAGTCCGAACCGGAGATGTCTACCGATGCCGGCTCACTGGTCGAATTGATGAAGATTTCAACGGGCTCATATTTGCCTTCGGGATCTCTTCTTGTGAAGGCGGCAACGGAATCGTTCGTCCTGTCATAGTCCACCGCTGTCCTGCCTCGGGCGATGACCGGGAAGGAATTGCGGATCCGGATTGCGTTCCTGTAATAGTTGAAAATGGAGTACTCGTCACTGATCTGTGAGTAGGCTGAGCCGAACTTCATCGCGAAATTGTCCATCTCAGCAGGACCGTCGCACATCATGTCGCTCATTTCCTGCTCTACCATTTTTACTTCAGCTCTGGTCTCTGAGCCGGCGGCTTTTGAGTCAGCTTCAGCCTTGGCTGCGGTGGCTTTCGGGTCAGCTTTGGTCTTGGCTTCGGTGGTTTCCGAGTCAGCTTCAGTTTTGGCTTCGATGGTTTTCGAGTCAGCTTTGGTCCCGGCTTCAGTGCCGTTCCCGGCACCGGCGTCTGCCGCTGTATACTCTTCCTCGGAAATCCAGTACATCGGAGCTCGATAATTCGGATCCTTGCCCGATCCCATCATGCCGAGCTCCTCGCCATAGTAGACAAATGCGTTGCCGGTCATGAGAAGATTCAGCGCGCCGGCAAGTTTTGTGCGGGGACCGTCGTCATCGGCATAATACCCGGCACTGCGGGGCATATCGTGGTTCGTGTAGAACGGAGCATTGATGAAATGCTCGTTGATTGACGAGTAGAGGTTTTCTTCATTTGCCAATGATTCTGCAAATGACTTTGCAGACATATTGCCTCTCGCTGTCTGAGCGATGATGCCGTCGGCGCCCGAGTAGGCAAAGTCAAAGAAAGAATTCACGCCGGTACTGTAATAGCTTGCGTAGGAGGATTGATCCGTCCAGGCTTCAGCCACGAGATACGCTTTCGGATTTATACCATGGACTGTGTCGGCGACCCACCTCATGAATTCCATGTTGCCGTCGCGGTTGTCCGTGTAATAGGAAGTGACAGCGTCAAGGCGGAAGCCGTCGACGCCGCGGTCCAGCCAGAATTTCATGATGGTGCTGAGCTCGTTCCTCACCTCGGGAGTACTGAGATTTAGGTCCGGCATGCCCTCCCAGAATCTTGCTTCGTAGTACCATGTGTCATCCATGGGGACGAAGCCGGGATACTGCTCCCGCGAAAAGGTGTAGTACCAAACATAGGGGCATTCATCCTTGACCGGATCTTTTCCGGCGGGCAGCTTTTCAAGATAGTCTTTGGCTGCCAGGAACCACGGGTGTTCCGTCGATGTATGGTTGAGCGCAAGGTCCAGAATTACATTTATGCCTCTTGCGTGGCACTCTTTTAGCAGCTTGTCAAAGTCTTCCAGCGTGCCGTAGGCGGGATCGATATCCATGTAGTTCGTGGTGTCGTACTTGTGGTAAGTCGGTGATGGGAAGATTGGCATGAGCCAGATTTCGCCGGCGGAAAGATCCATACCTGAGGATGGCTGGCCGTCGTTTATGTAGCCCAGGTTGTCATAGAGACCGTTCAGATCGCCGATGCCGTCCCCGTTGCTGTCCGCGAAGGAATATACGAAGACTTCATATGTGGTCCGATAATTGTCTTCAGGGACAGTCTCTGGCAGCTCATTGTTTATGAGGCTCATTTGTGAGAAGGTGAACAGAGCTTGATCAGCCGCATCATCCATTTCCGGGACTGGTATCTGGCTCTCTGTGGAACCGGCGGACTTGTCATCTTTTTGAGTCCAGTCGTAGCCGAGGGTGGCATCCTGTCCGGATTCGTCGGTCCCTGCTCCGTTTCCGGAGCTGTCCGTGCTCGAGATTACGGAATCGGTCGCCGCACCGGGCTCGCTTTTTTGTGAATTGAGTTGGCAGCCGCCAAGCAGGAGACAGGCGGTTGTCAGGAGAGCGATTGTCTTTTTCATATATGTTATTATTGATTTTTCCTTTCGTTAATTATGCCTCAAGGATACATTTCGCGCTCTGAGCTGTCAATGCTTACTTCCCATGAATCGTGAGATGTGCCCCCTTGGACCAAAGGCAACAAAAACCACAAGAAATCCAAAAAATTGATGCCTTTCAAGAATTGAAGGACATGAACCCCTGGATCAAAGGCAGCAAAAAACCCGAGAATTCCAAAAAACGATGCCTTTCAAGATTCATAGGACAAGAGCCCCTGGACCAAAAGCAGCAAAACATCCAAGAAATTCCCAAATCGATGCCTTTCATAAAGAATTGTTGAACTAGACCCCCTGGACCAAAGCCAGCAATAATCCCATGAAATCAATAAAAATAGGACTGCCGCATTGGACAGTCCCTGCTGCATAAAGCAGTCATATACACATGACGCCTGCTCTATGCAGCTAGAACGTGTCGTAATGCGGCAGCCCTGGCAAACACCAAACACTGGGGGGATGATGAGACGGCTTATTCTATATGGGATTCGCCAGAAAGCTTAATCCATATGGGATCCGCCGTTTATGTCGATTTCTTCACCTGTGATATAGGAAGCTTCTTTGGAAGCAAGGAACACGACCGCTGCGGCAACTTCTTCCGGTTCACCCGGGCGGCCCATCGGGATGGCATCGATGACCGGCTTTGCCTGCTCAGGAGACATGCTCTTCCAGATGTCTGTGTTGATGAGGCCCGGGCATACACAGTTAGTTGTGATACCGTAAGCGGAAACCTCTCTTGCGAGGTTCTTGGAGAAGCCGAGGACAGCTGCCTTGGATGCGGAGTAGTGTGCGCCGCCGAATACGCCGCCGCCTCTCTTGCCTGATACGGAGGAGAGATGTACGATACGTCCGTAATTCTGCTTTTTCATGACTTCGCAGACTTTCTTTGTCAGCATGAACAGGCCGAACATGTTGACGCTGAAGATTCTCTTCATATCTGAAAGTGTCATGTCAGCGACTGTGACCTTCTGGGAGATACCGGCGTTGTTGACAAGTACGTCGATCCTTCCGAATTTCTCAACTATATCGTTTACCATGGCGTCGACGTCAGCCTCGTTTGTGAGATCGCCTGTGTAGCCGATGGCCTGGACGCCCATGTCCTGAAGTTCCTTGACATTGGCGTCAATACCCTGCTGGTTGATATCGCACAGTACGAGTTTTGCTCCGAGTTTGGCAAATGCATGTGCAAATACGCGTCCCATACCTCTCGGTGAACCTGATCCTGTAATTAATACGACCTGATCTGTAAAATCGAACATTTTCTTTTCCTCCGATTATTTTTTGCGGCGGATGCCGTGCAGTGTGGACGATTGCGGGTACGGCATCCGCCTATTAAGTTTAGCGAGTGTGATTAGAGCAGCTTAGCGCGTCTGATTAGTGCAGCTTAGCGCGTCTGATTAGTGCAGCTTAGCAAGTCTGATTAAAACAGTTTAGCAAATGTGATTACTGCAGCTTCTTTGCTGTCTCTACGATATTCTCAACTGTGATGCCGTTCATTGCGAGGAGTCTCTCATACGGAGCGGACTCACCGAACTTATCCTGAACGCCGATCCTCTTTACAATGCCCTTACCCATCTCGGCGGCAACTTCGCATACAGCGCTGCCAAGGCCGTTCAGGATGTTGTGATCTTCTATGGTAATGATCTTGCCGATGTCATTGATGCAGGCTGTGACAGCTTCGACATCCAGAGGCTTGATCGTATGCATGTCGAGGACTCTTGCAGAGATGCCTTCCTCTGCGAGGATCTTGGCGGCTTTGATTGCAAGGATAACTGTGTCGCCATTTGCAATCAGAGCAATGTCCTTGCCATCCTGAATCTGATGAGCCTTGCCGATCTTGAATTCCACATCCGGTCCGTAAATCTGCTCAACAGCATCACGTGTGAAGCGGAGATACATCGGTCCGTAGTTTTCTCCGGCTTCACGGACCAGCTTGCGGGCTGAATTGTAGTCTGCGGGCATGATGACTGTCATGTTCGGGATCGTACGGAGGATACCCATATCTTCGATGGCCTGGTGGGAGGCACCGTCATTGGCGGGTGTAAAGCCGCCGTGTGAGCAGGCGATCTTGACGTTCAGATTGGTATAGCAGATTTCCTGACGGATCATCTCGCAGATTCTCATAGATCCGAAAGCTGCGTATGTGACTACGAACGGGATCTTTCCGCAGGTTGCGAGACCTGCCGCAACGCCGGCACCATTCTGCTCAGCAATACCTACATTGAGATACTGGTCCGGGAGTTCTTTTTTGAAAGCGGTTGTCTTGCAGCTCTTGCCGATGTCGATATCGAGGACAAGAATATCCGGATTTTCTTTTCCAAGTTCTACAATTTCTTCGCCGAAGCCCTGACGTGTAGCGATTTTCTTAAGTTCACTCATGGTTGTTTCTCCTTATCCAATCATCTGAGCCTTGAGCTCTTCCATAGCCTGTTCATACTGCTCTGTGTTCGGTGCAACACCGTGCCATCCGCACTGATTCTCCATGAAGCTGACGCCTTTGCCCTTGACCGTGGAGCCGATGAGAACTTTCGGGTTGCCGTTCATCTCAGCGTAGCATTTGTCAATCGCTGCCACGACCTGTTCCATATCGTTGCCGTCGAGGTAGATCGGATCCCAGCCGAAAGCCTTGAACTTTTCACCGAGATCACCGTTCGGCATGACTTCGTCGGTTGTACCGTCCAACTGGAGATTATTGACGTCGATGAAAGCGATGAGGTTGTCAAGCTTATACTTATGGGCGGTATTGGCTGCTTCCCAGATTTCGCCTTCCTGAGCTTCACCGTCGCCGATTACACAGAAGACTTTATAATCTTTCTTATCCATCTTGCCGGCAAGTGCCATACCGACTGCACAGGCAAGACCCTGGCCGAGAGAACCGGTCGAGATATCAATGCCGGGACACTTGATCATAGACGGATGACCCTGGAGCTTGGAACCTTCCTTGCGAAGTGTGTCGAGCTCTTCTACCGGGAAGTATCCGACTGATGCGAGGCAGGCATACTGGATCGGGCATACATGACCTTTGGAGAGGACCATTCTGTCGCGATCTTCCCATCTCGGGTTCTTCGGATCAATGTTCATGAATTTGAAATAGCATGCTGTCATGAATTCTGCGGCTGATAAAGCTCCGCCCGGATGTCCGGATTGGGCCTTATAGATCATGTCAATTACTTTCATGCGCATTTCCGTTGTTTTGTTCTGTAATTCTTTAATGGATATATCTTTCATGTTCTCTCCTTATTCGCGGTAGGTTTTCCGTCCGTTGTTTCCCATGATTATTAACTTGTTAAGCCGGTTTTCATCAGAAAGCATTCTGGCCAGTCATGCTTCCGGATGATAGCCGATTTGTTACCCTGATGATTTTGGATGCTGCGGCGTCTGTCGCCGTGTACTTTCGATTTACTTGCGTCCTATGATGAAACCGAGTATCAGCGCGACTGCTACCATACCTGCGGCGCCCAGAGCCAGGTTATTGAAGCCAGCGGCCGTCACGATGAAGTACGGTGCTATGGTCAGGAAGAAATTCTGAGTACTGATCTGCCATAGCGGTGTCGCTGTGATGAGGTTCTGACCTGCGTCTGTCTCAAGCTCGGGATCGGCGATTCGAAGGAGCATCATACCTGTCGCTGTGGAACCTGTCCACGCTCCGAACATGACCATGGCGTTCTCGAGCCAGCTCGTCTTGAGCCAGAGCTTCGGCAGCGTCATAAGGATGACAGTTGTGAGCAGGAGGCCGATACCTGAGATAGTGAGGATGGCGGCTGCGTTGTTCATGATGACATCCAGTTTCATTGTAGCGATCGCGCTTACAATGAGGTATTCAAGGGCCAGGGAACCTATATGTCCGAGGGATTCGCTGTCGATGAAGTCGTGGAGCGGAGTCCTCTTGGCTATGATACCGAATACCAGTGAGACAATGATTGCGGGTACATAGATTGCAAATCCTGAAAAAATTGAAATTCTATGCAGCAGGTTCAGCAGACCGTATGCGATGATCATGATTGCAAGCACGATGGAGAAGTGCAGTGTGAGCGGATCGAAAGCTATATCTGACGTGAATGCCGTCATAAACTTGAAACGGTTTTCCTTGTTGAGAATTCCGGTGTAGTCTTCTTTGCTCAGGTTGCCGGCTTTCTTGGCGCTGACCCAGCCTCTTCGGATACCGATGTTGATGATTGCTATACCGGCGATGATGCCGTAGAGCATACCGATTGTCGCGTAAGTCGTTCCGAATGCGGAAGCTTCATCATAGTTCCAGTAACCGAGTGTGTCGTAGATGCCCGCGATGACCTGCGGAATACCGTGTGCTCCGTAGAATGCGCCGAAGGGAAGCAGAGCGGCTCCGTCGGGAAGACCGAAGAGTCTGCCAAGTCCCATTGCCGAGAGTACCTGGGCACCGATGACTGTTGCCGAGATGAAGAAGATGAATGAGCACTTCTTGATCATCTTTGTGTTGAAAGACAGTGCGATGAACTGGGTGACGAAGAGGATTGCGAGCAGTGGGTTGGCAAAGCCACTGACGTTATCTGACCATTGAATGTAGAATGGGCAGAATTTTCCGAGTACTTCTGAGCTCAGAAGAAGTCCCACGAGACCGCCGATAACGGCTACCGGAATGAACAGCTTCTGGAAGACTTTTACTTTGGTTCGCAGGTATAGTCCGATGAGAAGCAGTAAGCTTGCCCAGGCGAAGTCTTTAAGTATTATTTCAAACATTGATTTTCTCCTATTGGTTCGACTTTCAAATGCAGCGCGGACCCATATGGCCTCTATTTAGGGAATCTGACTGATGATCTGCCGGATTTTCGCGACCAGATCCACAGTCCATTCGTTTTGAAGTTCAAAGTTTGTGTAAACTGTGCGTGTGGCTTCTTTGAATGCTTCGATGTCAGGTGATTCGTTTACGATCATTCCTTTTTCCTTCAATTCTTTCAGCTGGTCTTCCTGCGCTGATGCAACTGCTTCACGATGCTCTTTTCCGTAAACTACAGCTCCTTCCTGAAGAATCTGCTTGATATCATCCGGAAGTTTGTTCCAGGTGCTCTTAGAAAAAACCAGGTTCTTAGATTCGTACTTGTGGTTCGTGATGGTCATGTATTTGTTGACTTCCGCTATATCATTTGCATAAATATTGGCAATCGGATTTTCCTGACCATCAAATGTTCCCATCTCCAGCGCTTCGTACGTACGACTCCAGGAGAAGACCGTTGTGCTCGCGCCAAGAGTTTTCAGGATTGATTCAGTCATCTTATCATTGGGAATTCTCATGCGGAGGCCTGTGAGGTCGGCCGGCGTATTGATTTCCTTCGCGCTGTTTGTGATCTGCCGCATACCGTTTTCCCAGAATGCGATCTGGATCAGATTGTAATCGCCAAGACCTTTTGTGAGGTCGGCGGCGATTTCTTCGTTGTCTACGACAGCCCACGCCTGTTCATAACTTGTGAAAAGGAACGGCAGGCCCAACGTTGCGATTTCGGGGGCGTATACAGATTCGACACCCTGCGGCATCATCATGGCATCCAGTTCTCCTGTAATTAATTGCTGCGCCATGGTTGTATTGTCCCCGAGTTCTTCATTTGGATAGAGACGTATAAGAACCCGGCCGTCTGTCTGCTCACTGACCCAGTCCGCATAATGCTGAAGAGATATGTTGATCAGGTTCTCATCCGTGTCGCTGTGTCCGAGTCTGATTACATACTCTACATTATTTCCGTCAGTACCTGCCGATTCCGAGGTCTGGGTACCACAGGCAGTCAGCCCCAGGACCACCATCATGATCATTGAAATGATCATGGCTCGGAGAGGAAGTTTACGTTTCATTCTTATGTCTGCTCCTGTTCCTTTCGAAGCCCTGTCGAAAACGGCAGGGGTGTTATTTTGTTCGTTGGTTGCATATAGAGCACTCTTTATGTTTAATATCCTAACATCCTACGTATGCCTTGTCAACATCCTACGTTGGATTCTATGTTTTGAACAAATCAGTTTGGGATTTTTATGCAATTTATCCATATAGGGAAATGCAATAGTGGAGATGAAAAAAGCTGTCGCATTAAGATGCACCATCACAATATCGGGCAGACGTTATTGGCATATGTCTGTCATATATTGTGGTGACACAGTCTAATGCGACAGCACCTTATTAAGAGTGTATGAATTAAGATAAAAATGTGAGAACCATGCAGAAAATTGCAAGGCTGCAGAGATCAGTTATGACTGACCTGATCGAAATATGTCTTTCGGACTGCTTCATTGAGTCCGGTAGTGTTTTTTGACTGCAGGATTTTCATGAGTTCTGCGTGTGCTTCGAATAATTCGTCACCGCGGCCTGTCTCGATCATATTTTTGACAGTCTGATATCTCATTGCATATGTCAACACCCTGACAACATCTTCAAGTTTTGTCACCAGAGGATTGTGCCCCATCCTGGATATCTGAGAATGAAATTCATTATCGGCCTCAAATATGTTCTCAATGTTTTCGATGCCGAAATCAATTTCTGTCCGGAGCAGATTCAGCTTGCGAGCAAGATCCTTGAATTCCTGTTCATCGGCGTTCTTCATAGCCAGCTGGATCACTCCGGCTTCCATGACCTCACGCAGCTCTATCAGATTTGTTCCGTCTTTTGAATTATCCAGGATAATGCCGAAGACCATAGGATCGATCATGCATTCCTGGAAGCCTTCGCAGACAAATGTGCCTTCTGCGCGGCGGATCTCCAGAACCCCCATATATACGAGGATCTTAACTGCCTCACGGACAGAATTTCTGCCAACACCGAATTTCTCCGCAAGTTCTGATTCTGTGGGAATTTTGTCTCCGGGGCGAAGCTCCCCGTTGGTGATTTCTTCTGTAAATGCGTCAATTATTTGCTGAACTACAGACTCACTTTTAATCTGCTTAAAACCCATGGCTGCCTCTCCGTTCTGTTTTGGTCAACATCATAACATCATACATCCAATGTTTCAGGAATTCGGAACTAGTATATCATTATCGATTGTATATGTCAAAAGGAGTGTGTGATTTGCGGCGATAATTTGCAGCGATTTTCAGTAAATGACGCTGCCATTGTATTTTGAAGTTTTACGTACTATAATTCACAAAGAGTAAAGTCACTCCGATATATGCATTATGAAGTAAAACATAAGATATAATGCTCAAGACACTAAGCCTATGACAATTGGCTCAGGATCCACAGCAACAGACTTGTATTGAAAGGAACATGACTATGAACGACAACGGCAGCAGAAGCATGGGTTACAATTTTGCGATCATCGCCTTTGGCATTCTTCTTTTTGTGATCGGACTTGTTGGAATTATCAACAATCACTCGTTTCGTGCAAATGCAGTTGAAGTCCAGTGCGAAGTCACCGACATTGTGAAGCAGGGGAGGACCGCGTGGTTTCAGAATTCGCACGCGATCGTAACGTATGAGTTTGACGGTCAGACATATGAGAATATTAAGGTGGGGACGAGCCTCAACGCGGCGATCGGGGAGACCAAAACGATCCTGGTGAATCCCGCCGATCCGTCGAAGCCAAGAGACCCGGTCGGGACGACGAGTGTGCCGAGAGGCACGATGATCGTCGGGCTGCTGTTTGCGCTTTCGGGCTGCCTCGGCGTTTACTTGTATATGAAAAAGAAGTAGTTTGTGAAAGTGGGTGTGAAGCTCG
>JAFRCB010000187.1 GCA_017404585.1 Lachnospiraceae bacterium | reverse complement strand
TATACCGAATCTGAAGATTCTGCGGGAGGTATATCGACATTTGCTGATGCCGACGAAGCTGCAGACGATATACCTGCAGGTCCGGAATCTGCCTCGTCTCCGCCGGACCCCGGTGACGTTGCCGGTGATATGCCTGCTGCTCCGGAATACGTATGCGCATCCGGGGCGTAAACGTGACTGAGCAGTACGGCTCTGACTCTGAAATAACCGACGAGGACGAGGACCAGAAGCAGAACAGGTAAGAGAACTCTCAGTATTCTTTTCAAATTCACCTCCGATTATCAGTCGTCCGGCCTGTTCAGAGACCACTCGCCTATCTTAATTATACTGTCACTCAGGACTGCAAATATTATATCAATCTCTACATCCGGATTAACCTTATTGAAGTTACGACATGCCTGCATGGCAAGCTCCCAGGCCTCATCCAACGGATAGCCGAAAATGCCCGCAGATATCAGCGGAAAGCCTATGCTCTTGCAGCCGTTGATCACAGCCAGCTCGAGCGATCTCTTATACGCGTTATAAAGCATCTCAGCCTCGCCGTGCCGTCCGTCCGAATAAATCGGACCTACAGCGTGAATGATATACTTGGCTTTCAGGTCAAAGCCCGGCGTTATGACCGCGGAGCCGATCTTACAGTGGCCGATTTTGCTGCATGCCCTTGTCAGCTTATCATATCCGGCTGCTTCAAAAATAGCTCCGCAGACGCCGCCTCCTGCCAGCAGGCCTGAATTTGCCGCATTCACAATCGCATCTGTATCCAAATCAACAATGCTAATCTTCTGAATCTTAATTGAACTCATGTCAAGCCTCTTTCCTCAATCAAAAAATGACCTCCGCCTGCCAACCGTATGGTCCAACTTTTGGGGTCAGTGCATCCGGTCTGCCTTCGGCTCCCTGATGCCATTTGAAAAACTTGAATTGATTATCATATTGTATATAATACCACACTATTCACCGACTGTGAACTTTGTAGTTGGCTATTTTTCACAAAATATATACGGTCCTTCTTACTCGAATGCTCTTGTAAAAAGGACCGTCTCTCTCTGACATGGGATAGATGTTTTTTGTCTTACATTCCTATTAATACCATAAGGCTTCGGGACATGAGCTTTATCTGCCTGCCCTGAATAGCCTGCGGTTCATATTCATTTTCCCCCGTATATGCAATCTTATGCCACTTCATATCGGCAGGCAGAATCGGAAGCTCCATAGTATGCTCCTCCCAGTGGGAGTTAACGCCGCAGTAAATAAAACAGTCCCTCTCTGTCCCGAAATCCTTCTTCGGCTCCGCGTACATAAAGCCGAACACTAGGAAAGGATTCCACACATCGATCGACCAGGGTTTCTCCCCGTGGAAGGACAGTTCCGGATAGCCGCTGCTGTTCCTGTCGGTGAAGTACTCTCTCCTCCGCAGCACAGGATGATCACGGCGAAGAGCGATCAGAAGCTTGCAGAATTCATAAACGTCGGATGCGCGTTCCCTGTCCCCCCAGTTGATCCAGGACAGCGGATTATCCTGACAGTAAGCGTTGTTATTGCCGTGCTGTGTATTCCTGAATTCATCGCCGGCAAGGAGCATGGGTGTTCCCCTGCTGAGCAGAAGCAGCGCGAGCGCGTTCTTGATCCGCCTGTTCCGCAGGGATTCGATTTCCGGATTATCGGTCGGACCTTCAACACCACTGTTCCAACTGCTGTTGTAGCTGTTGCCGTCGCGGTTACTTTCACCATTTGCAGCATTATGCTTCTCATTGTAGGAGACCAGATCGTTCAGCGTGAAGCCGTCATGGCAGGTCACGAAATTGATGGTCGAGGGCTCCTTTCTGTTCTTATACATGTCGGGTGAGCCCTGAATGCGGTTAATGAGCTCCGGACCGGCCGACGCATCACTGCGAATAAAACTTCTGACGCAGTCCCGAAAATGCCCGTTCCACTCCGCCCACTTATCCGGAGCCGGGAAGGATCCGACCTGGTAGAGGCCGGCGGCGTCCCACGCTTCCGCGATCAGCTTCGTCTTGGACAGGACCGGATCGTGGGCAAGGGCTTCCAGGAGCGGCGGGCTCTGCATCGGCTTTCCGTCCTTATCGCGCGAGAGAATCGGGGCTTCGTCAAACCGGAATCCGTCCACGTGATAATCTACTACCCAGTAGCGCAGGCAGTCCAGGATGTGCTGGCGAACAACGACGTTGTTGCAGTTCACGGCGTTGCCGCAACCGGAGTAGTTCATGTAGCCGCCCTGTTCATTCAGGTGATAGTAGGTGCGGTTGTCGATTCCCTTGTAGCTCAGGACAGGACCGTCGTCTCCCATTTCCGCCGTGTGGTTGAAAACGACGTCAAGAATGACTTCTATCCCGTTCTTGTGGAGCTTCTTGACCATGTTCTTCATCTCATCCGCTGCCATACCGTGCGCGCCGGAATAGGCATACGATGATTTCGGCGCGAAGAATGAGATTGTGGAATAGCCCCAGTAATTGACCCGCTTGTCACCGTCGAGATAGAGGGTCTCCTCCATCTCATCGAATTCGAATACCGGCAGGAGCTCAACACAATTGATCCCCAGCTCCTTAAAATAGGGGATCATATCGACAATTCCGGCATAAGTTCCCTTATATCTGGACGGGCTCGACGGATCCTTCGTGTAGCCGCGGACGTGGAGTTCATAGATCACCAGGTCCTCCATCGGGATCTCAAGCTGAGTGTCATCCTCCCAGTCATAATCATCCAGGATGATCTTGCAGCGCATCTGCTTCCGCTCGGACTTCTTCTGTCCCCAGATTTCATGTCCGCTGATCAGCTTGGCGTACGGGTCGAGCAGTTCTGCGCTCGGGTCGAATCGCAGTCCTCTTTCCGGGGCATATTCTCCGAAGAAGCGCCAGGTGTACTCCAGCTCCTCCGGGTTCTGCCCGAACACAATTATCGAGTAATTGCTGCCGGTGCGGAATTCGTCGGGCACGGGGATGTGGGCAAATGCTTCCTCGGCTCCCTGGTGGTACAGTACGAGCTCACAGCCCTCGGCATCCACTGAATTTATTGAGAAGTTGATGCCTCCGTTGCCTGACAGCGTGGCTCCGAAGGGGAATGCGTGTCCCCTGCAGCAGGTGACGCCGTCGATTTCGATAAAATTGAGTTCATCTATTCTTGCCATTGTAAACTCCTTTTGGGGACGGTTCTTTTCGCGTGGATTTTTTCACGCGAAAAGAACCGTCCCCGACGCGTCATGTATAG
>JAFRCB010000186.1 GCA_017404585.1 Lachnospiraceae bacterium | reverse complement strand
TTGGGGACGGTTCTGTTTACGTGGATTTTTTCACGTAAAAAGAACCGTCCCTAATTCCTGAAATTAAAGCTCTACCTTGAAGTCTGCGGAGCCTTCGCCGTTGATAACGTAGTATGCAACGCCCTCTTCTGGCTTGACATATACGTCAACAGTCTTGACAGCAGCCTTCTCGTTCATTGCCTTGTAAGCTGCGACAGCCTTGTCAGCGATCGCTGTGATATCGAACTGTCTGCCGGCGGCTTCTACGGTAACAGTAGCCTTTGGAGCTGTCTTTCTTGTTGTTGCCTTCTTTGCAACCTTCTCGGCAGCGGCCTTTGTCTCAGCAGCGACTTTCTCAACTTCCTTCTCAACTTCAGCGACAGCCTTCTCAGCAGCAGCCTTTGTTGCGGCAGCCTTCTTTGCGGCAGCGGCCTTTGTCTCAGTTACTTTCTTTGTTGCTGTCTCAGCAGCCTTCTTTGTTGTTGCAGCAGCAGCTTTTCTTGCCATAATAATCTTTTCCTCCTCGATTTTGATGCACATCATGTGTGCGTAATTGTCATATTTTTCTATCGTTGTACTCAGCGGGGACTATATTGTACCTGCGCTTTTCTCAACGGTGGCAATTATAAATCCAAATATCCGATTTGTCAAATTATGAAATCTGTTTTTGTGGATTTTGCTCTATTGACACATATTTTTACCTTTTTTTACTGTAAAATTGAAAGCGTAATTTTTTGCACTTAATCCGAAATGCGGATGAAAATCATCAAAAAATTGATTATAAAGCTATAATCCGATATAGTAATGCGACACGGTTTGGATTATAATGTACAAAGGAATGGTATTTTTCCTGATATTTATGGGAATTATTGACAAACTTTTGATGGGAGTGAGACATGAAATTAAGAGTCCGCAGAGCGGAGCACAGGGATGAACCTAGAATACTTGACCTTCTGCTGCAGGTAAATAATGTACATGCGGACGGAAGACCTGACATCTTTATTGTCGATCAGAGAAAGTATACTGACGGACAGCTTTCACTTCTCATAGATGACGAGACCAGGCCGATATTTGTGGCCGTCGACGATGACGAGTATGTATACGGCTATGGCTTTTGTGTCGTTACAGAGGTGAAGGAGGGCTCGAACCTTCAGCCGATCAAGACTCTGTATATCGACGATTTATGTGTAGACCAGACAGTAAGAAGAATGGGGACCGGCCAGATCCTTTATAATTTCATAAAAGATTACGCTAAGGAGATCGGCTGCTATCATCTCACGCTGAATGTCTGGGCGTGCAACCCGTCCGCGATGAGATTTTATGAAAAGCAGGGGATGCAAATGTTGAAAAAAGAGATGGAGATCATTCTCTGATTTTCAGTCTTTGTCCGTGACAGCCGGCGCGGTTTTTACGGCAGCGCCAAATGACAGAGTCGGAACGGAAATCACAAAGACAGCGTTCTGTTGAAGTAATGACACAGTTTAGAGAGATAATAAAAGAACCTGATGACGGTGTGTGCTGTATGTACATCCTGCAGTGCAGTGATGGGAGTCTCTATACGGGATGGACGAATCATTTGCAGGATCGACTGAAGGCCCACAATTCCGGCAGAGGAGCAAAGTACACGAAGGGCAGGGGTCCGGTGAGATGTGTGCATGTTGAGACATTTGCATCCAAAGAGGAGGCAATGTCCAGAGAGTTCGCGGTGAAACACCTGACAAGGGCTGAGAAAGAAAATCTGATTCTCGGAGCTTCAGGGGATTCACATATAAAAAGTTAAGAATGGGAAGGAAGGCTTTCCGAAATAAATAATAAGGAGGAGTTATGTCAGGCGAAGATAATATTTTTATTGTTGGTCACAAAAACCCCGATACAGACTCAATATGTTCGGCTCTGTCCCTCGCATATCTGAGGAATCAGTCGGAGAAGACGAACCGCTACGAGGCAAGACGCGCGGGACAGCTCAACGAGGAGACTGAGTTCGTACTGAAATATTTCGGCGTTGAGGCACCAAAGTACATGCCTAATGTCGGACAGCAGGTAAGGGATCTGGTCATTGACGAGACAGAGGGCGCTCCGGATGATATTACGATCCGTATTGCATGGGAGTACATGCAGGAGAGCGGTGTTTCTTCACTGCCGATCATGAACGCGGACAATGAGCTTGAAGGTATGCTCGCTGTCAGCGATATCACGAATTTCTTCATGGATGCTTACACAAAGACCCTTATGTCTGAGGCAAAGAGCAAATATTTCGATATTGCCGAAACTGTAAACGGACATGTCGTTGTCGGTGACGAGCAGAGCTTCTTTACAGAAGGCCGTGTTATCGTAGGTGCCGCTCAGCCCGAGAATTTCTCAAAATATATGGAGCCGAAGGATCTGGTTATCCTGAGTGACCGCGAGGATACTCAGCTCTGCGCGATCGAGAACGGCGCAAGTTGTATTGTTCTGTGCCTCTGCGACAGTGTTTCGGATGAAGTTAAAAAAGCGGCCGAGGAGAAGGGCTGCGTGGTCATCGTCACAAGATTTGACACCTACACTGTCTCCCGCCTGATCAATCAGGCAGTTCCGGCCAAGTTCCTCATGCGCAAGGACAGCCTTGTCACATTCCACATTGATGATTTCCTGGATGATATCAGAGAGACAATGGGCAAGCTTCGCCATCGCTCTTATCCTGTCCTCAACAGGAAAGGCCAGTACCTCGGCATGATCGGTTCCGCAAATCTTCTCGATGCCAAGAAGAAGAAGATCATCCTTGTAGACCATACTGAGAAGTCTCAGGCTGTGGATAACCTTGATGAGGCTGAGATCCTTGAGATCGTCGATCACCACAGAGTCGGTACGGTCGAGACGATCAATCCGATTTATTTCCGCGGAGAGCCGGTCGGCTGCACATGCACGATCCTCTATTCAATGTTCCATGAACTCGGCATTGAGATTCCGCCGCATATTGCAGGCCTCATGATGTCCGCGATCGTCTCTGACACACTGCTCTTCAGATCTCCGACATGCACACCGAGAGATCAGGTGGCAGGTCTTGCTCTGGCTAAGATCGCCGGTGTCAATATCAATGACTACGCGAAGGCTATGTTCCGCGCGGGCAGTGCTCTCGGAAACAAGACTCCGGACGAGATCCTTCATCAGGATTTCAAGAAGTTCGTCTTTGGCGATACTACATTCGGTGTCGGTCAGATCAGCTCCATGGATACAGACGAGCTTATGGAGATCGCTGACAAGCTGCGTCCGCAGCTCGAGGTTGAGGCTTCGAAGAGCGGTATGAGTATGGTATTCTTCATGCTGACCAATATCCTCGACGAGGATACACGCCTCCTGTGCTACGGCAAGGATGCTCCGGAACTGGTCATGGAAGGCTTCGGCGCAAAGGTAGACGCAAGCGACATCGCTTATCTGCCCAAGGTCGTATCCCGCAAGAAGCAGCTGATTCCGTCCTTTATGGGCGCTCTTCAGAACGGCTGATAACAGTTGCAGCAAATAAGAACCAGAGACTGGCGCTCCGCGCCAGTCTCTTTGTATGTGGCAGTTCAGGAAGGCTGCAGCGAAGGTCCCAAGGCCGGCCGCAAACATCATCTTCATCGAAAAACGCAGGTTTTTTCTATGAGCTTAAAAAGGCTAAAGCCTTTTTGATCTCACAGGGAAAAACCTGCAATGTTTTTCTCACGAAGATGGATGCTTTGCTGCCGGTTACGAAAATGATAAGCAGCCTTCCTGAACTGCTGCCAACTTTCATATCAGATCAGACAGAATGTAACCAGGTTTCATGAATCGTTGCAAATAAAGCTGATAAGCAGCCTCCCTGAACTGTCACTTGCCTCTCCAGCTATAGAAATTAAGGGCCCGCTCGTTTATAATAAAAAGTACGAACACATTAAACGGAGGATATTATGGGCAAAGCGAAATGGAAAGGCGGAAACATGCTCTACCCGCTGCCGGCGGTACTTATCGCGTCGAGGAACAAGGCGGGGAAGGATAATTTATGCACGGTTGCCTGGACCGGGACTGTGTGTACGAACCCGCCGATGCTGAGCATTTCCCTCAGGCCATCCAGATTATCCTATGAATATATAATGGAGACAGGTGTCTTTACCGTGAACCTGACGAACGAAGCCATGGCCCGAGCAACTGACTACTGCGGCGTCATAAGCGGCAGAGACGAGGATAAGTTCGAGACAGCCCGCCTTACACGCGAGGAGGCAGATGAGGTCAATTGCCCGATGGTCGCGGAATCGCCGGTCAATATCGAATGCCGGGTCAGGGAGACCATGGCCCTCGGATCTCACACGATGTTCCTTGCTGACGTTCTGGCAGTTCATGCGGATCAAGCCTACATGGATGAGAAGAATAAATTTGACCTGTCAAAGGCTGATCCGATCGTCTACAGCCACGGTGAGTACAGAGGTATAGGAAAATACCTCGGAAATTTCGGCTTCAGTGTGAGAAAGAAAAAAAGCAGACCTGCAGGGAAAGGCGGGTCGGAAAAGCGTTCGGCGGGAAGGAAGAGGTAGCGTATGAATTATGTGTTGATCGGAATGCCCGGGTCGGGCAAGAGTACCATGGGAGTCCTGCTTGCTAAATATATCGGTTACGGTTTTGTGGACTGTGATCTTATGATTCAGAGCCGGGAGAAAAGGCTACTCTCTGAGATCATCGAATTTGAGGGAGTGGAGAGGTTCATAGAGATAGAAAATGATGTCCTTAGCTGTCTCTGTGTGGACAGGTGCATTATTGCTACCGGCGGGAGCGCTGTGTACGGCGAGGAGGCGATGGCTCATCTAAAAGAGAACGGGACTGTGATCTACCTCAAGATTTCCTACGACGAAATGGTAAAGAGAGTCTTTTCCGATTACCGTACCCGCGGTGTTGCACTGCGTGGGGGACAGTCTCCGAGGGAGATGTATGAGGATCGCTGCATCCTGTATGATAAATACGCTGATATTGTAATTGATGAATCAAATCTGACGTTGGAAGAAACTTTGCAGAAAACTCTCTTAAAGATCCGAGAATAAACAGACGGTCAATTCTAAAATTTTTATAAGGTCGGCCGAGAAATCCACTCAAATGTTTACAAAAGGTTGATTTTACGTTAAGATTTAATTGCATAGTTCTTTGGGGAAGGGACCGTGCAAATATAAAGGGGCAGGTTAATATAATATGGGAATGGAATGTTATGTGATCAAAGGCGGTAACCCTCTGGCTGGTGAGGTTGAGATCGCAGGAGCGAAGAACGCTGCGCTCCCGATTATATCCGCTGCGATCATGTCTGATGAGAGTGTAACGCTGGAAAATCTTCCGGACGTTAATGATATAAATGTACTTCTCGATGCAGTTGCCGGTATCGGCGCACATGTAGAGCGGATCGACCGCCATACAGTAAAAATCAACGGATCCACAATTCAGGACTGTTGTGTCGAATATGACCTGATCAAGAAGATCCGCGCATCGTATTATCTTCTCGGTGCGCTTCTCGGAAAATATAATAATGCGGCTGTTCCGCTTCCGGGCGGATGTAATATCGGCAGCAGACCGATCGACCAGCACTTAAAGGGCTTTAAGGCAATCGGTGTTAATGTCTCAATAGAGCACGGAACTATTTTCGCCAAGTGCGATCATATGAGAGGTGCTCATATTTTCATGGACGTAGTTTCTGTCGGCGCAACGATCAACATTATGATGGCGGCTTCCCGCGCAGTCGGAAAGACGATCATCGAGAATGCGGCCAAGGAGCCGCACGTCGTTGACGTGGCCAACTTCCTGAACAGCATGGGCGCTGATATCAAGGGAGCCGGAACGGATGTGATCCGTATCAACGGCGTCCGCAGCTTCCACGGCTGCAGCTATGCGATCGTACCCGATATGATCGAGGCAGGCACATTCATGATCGCGGCAGCAGCCACAAAGGGAGACATCGTGGTCAAGAATGTCATCCCGAAGCATATGGAGGCTGTCTCCGCAAAGCTGACCGAGATCGGCTGTGAGGTCGATGAGTTTGACGACTCGATCCGCGTTGTCGCAGCAAGAAGGCTCAGCCGTACACATGTGAAGACACAGCCGTACCCAGGATTCCCGACAGACATGCAGCCGCAGATGACCACGCTTCTTGCACTCTCAACGGGTACAAGTATTGTCACCGAGAGCATCTTTGAGAACCGCTTCAAGTATGTGGATGAACTGGCTCGTATGGGAGCTTCGATCAAGGTGGAAGGCAATACCGCGATCATCGATGGTATCGAAGGCTTCACCGGCGCAAGGATTTCTTCCCCGGATCTCCGTGCAGGTGCTGCCCTTGTTATCGCAGGTCTTCAGGCAGAGGGTGTTACTGTCATCGAGGACATAGCTTATATCCTGAGAGGCTATGAGAATTTCGACGGTAAGCTCAGAAGTCTCGGAGCAGAAATCAAAAAAGTGGAGAGTGAACGTGAGATAGAGAAGTTTACGTTCGCAATAATATAATCAGGGCAGATAGGTCCCTGTAAGTAAAAACGACTTATAGATGAAAAGTGAGCTGTATTGAAATGGAGCAGTGCCGCCTGTGCGGCAGGCGCTGTGGTATAAACAGAACATTAAGAGCAGGCCGCTGCGGCATGACTGAAAGAGTTTATGCTGCCCGGGCTGCTCTTCATATGTGGGAGGAGCCTTGTATCTCCGGGAAAGAAGGCTCGGGGACCGTGTTTTTTACCGGCTGTCCGCTTGGCTGTGTGTTCTGTCAGAACCGTAAAATCGCTCTTGGCAGACGACAGACATCGCAGAGGGATATGACTTCGGCGTTAGGAGTACGGGTTTCTGATGATTCGGTCTCCGAAGCTGCGGAGAATATCGGATCTCGTGATGAGACCATCGGCGTCCCGGTAACGGAGGAGCAGCTGGCGGAGACCTTTCTTGATCTGGAGAGGCAGCATGCAAATAATATCAACCTGGTAACGCCTACCCACTTCGTGCCTCAGATCATTCTCGCGGTGCGGATAGCCAGGGAGAGGGGACTTACGGTCCCAATCGTATATAATACGGGGTCATACGAGACCGAAGAGACTGTAAGAAGCCTTGAAGGCACGGTGGATATATTTCTTCCGGATCTCAAATTCATGGACCCGGATATCTCGGACCGTTACGCGAAAGCTCCGGATTATTTTGAGGTGGCGAAGAAGGCCATTTGCGGGATGGTGGAAATTGCGGGCCAGCCGGCATTTGATGACAGAGGCATGATGAAGAGGGGCGTGATCGTGAGGCACATGGTCCTTCCGGGTCACACGAAGGACTCGAAGAGGATCTTAAGCTTCCTGCATGAGACTTACGGTGAGAAGATTTACGTCAGCATCATGAATCAGTACACGCCGATGCCGGGGATCGGTGACGAGTTCCCGGAGCTTGCGCGCCGTGTCACGAAGCGGGAGTACGAGCGTGTTGTAGACTATGCCATTCGGCTTGGCATGGAGAACGTGTTCATTCAGGAAGGCCCGACCGCCGCGGAAAGCTTTATTCCGGATTTCGACGGGACTGGTCTTATTTTACGATGAGACTGCTATTTAATCTGCGTGTGGGAAGTTTCGTTGGATATTTGAGAGGAGTATGAGATGAAGGATTATATGGTCCGCGCATCGGCAGCGGGGAATTTTATAAGGGCATTTGCAGTTACTTCGAAGGGCGTGACGGAGGCAGCGAGAGCGGCCCACAACCTGAGCCCGGTCTGCTCGGCGGCACTTGGCCGCACGATGGCGGCGGGGCTTATGATGGGATCGATGATGAAGGGCGAGAAGGATGTCCTCACGATCCAGTTCAAGGGCGACGGCCCGATCGGCGGGATCACTGTGACCGCAGGCTCTGACGGGACGGTCAAGGGCTATGTCGGGAACCCCGGCGTTGTGCTTCCGCCTAACCAGTTCGGCCATTTTGACGTCGGCGGAGCTGTCGGCAGGGGCTATCTCCACATTTTAAGAGATATAGGCTTAAAGGAGCCATATGCAGGCCAGGTCGACATCCAGACCGGTGAGATCGCTCAGGATATTGCCTACTACTATGCGCTCAGCGAGCAGGTCCCGACGGTCTGCGCGCTCGGAGTTCTCATGAACAAGGACAATACGGTCCGCGAGTCCGGCGGTTATATTATTCAGCTCATGCCGGACTGCCCGGAGGAGACGATCTCAAAGCTCGAGGAGAAGCTGAAGGACATTCCGTCGGTGACGGATCTTCTCAGGAACGGAGAGACACCGGAGTCGATCCTTAAGAGGATCCTGGGAGATATGGACCTCCATATCTTTGAGAGCATGCCGGTTGCCTTCAAATGCAACTGCAGCCGTGAACGTGTCACCGCTGCCCTGATCGCGCTCGGCCGCAAAGAGCTTTCCAATATCATCGCGGACGGAAAACCGGAGACTTTGAACTGCGCTTTCTGCAATACGGACTATGTTTTCACGGTAGATGAGATGAAGGAAATCCTTAAACAGTGCACGCACTGAGACTTATTCTCAATAATTTATGAAATTTTTACAATTTATTGCTTGCATGTAGAGGGGCAACGTGTTAGTCTATGTGTCAGCCAATTACATATATTTGCTTACCTTTATTAAGAACGGCGGAGATTAGAGGATCTGTGAAGCCGTGACAACCCCCTACCGGGAAGGTGCCATCCTCAAGCGAGCAATCGAACAATAAGGGAACGTTGACGTTTATAGGTCCGCTTCCTGCGGACCTTTTTTCATGCTATAAGAGGGTCTGACAGTCGGAGGCACGTCAGGGACGACGGCCGGGCTGCCAAAGGCCAATTTGATTCAGGTAAGCAACACACCGCCTCAGGGCGAAAATCACAGGAAAGGATTACAATGGGAGAAAGAAGATTTTTTACATCTGAATCAGTTACAGAGGGACATCCGGATAAGATCTGCGACGCAATTTCCGACGCGGTACTTGACGCCTGCCTTGCGCAGGATCCGATGAGCCGCGTTGCCTGCGAGACAGCAGTGACAACAGGTCTTGTCCTTATCATGGGTGAGATTACTACAAATGCAAATATTGATTTCCAGACGATCGCCCGCGATGCCATCCGCGAGATCGGCTACACAGATGCTGCTATGGGATTTGACGCAAATACATGCGCAGTCATCGTCGCCATGGACAAGCAGTCCGCAGATATCGCCATGGGTGTCGACAAGGCTCTGGAAGCAAGAGAGAATGAAATGTCTGAGGAACAGATCGACGCGATCGGTGCCGGTGACCAGGGTATGATGTTCGGCTATGCCTCCAATCAGACACCGGAGCTCATGCCGTACCCGATCGCTCTTGCGCAGAAGCTTGCGCTGCAGCTCTCCGCAGTCAGAAAGGACGGCACGCTCAAATATCTTCGTCCGGACGGAAAGACACAGGTCTCCGTCGAGTATGACGAGGACGGCAAGCCGGCCAGACTTGAGGCCATTGTTGTTTCCACACAGCACGACCCGGATGTGAGCCAGAAGCAGATCCACAAGGATATCAGACAGTATGTCATTGACCCGGTCGTTCCGGAAGGCATGGTCGACGAGAATACCAAGATTTTCATCAACCCGACAGGCCGCTTTGTTATCGGCGGACCGCACGGCGATTCCGGTCTCACAGGCCGCAAGATCATCGTCGACACGTACGGCGGATACGCGAGCCATGGCGGCGGCGCTTTCTCCGGCAAGGATCCGACAAAGGTCGACCGCTCCGCAGCATATGCTGCCCGCTATATTGCGAAGAACATCGTGGCAGCAGGCATCGCCGATGAGATCCAGATCGAGCTCTCCTACGCGATCGGTGTAGCACAGCCGATGTCCATCACGGTCGATACTCGCGGCACAGGCAAGCTGTCCAATGCGAAGATCGCAGATATCATCCGCGAGAATTTCGACATCCGTCCGGCAGGCATCATCAGAATGCTCGACCTTCGCCGTCCGATCTACAAGAAGACAGCGGCTTACGGCCACTTCGGACGCACAGATATCGATCTGCCGTGGGAGCGCACAGACAAGGCGGAAGCCCTGGCCAAGTATCTCGCGTAAGGCGGGCAATTGCGCCTCGGCCGGG
>JAFRCB010000185.1 GCA_017404585.1 Lachnospiraceae bacterium | reverse complement strand
CCAGCGGGAGCGAATATGAAACTTCTGCGGCAGAAGCCGGAATAGACGGAGTCATCTATGCGCGTGATGACCTTACTATAAATGGCGCAGGAAGTCTTACAATATCGGGCGGTCCAGCCCACGGTATAACTGCCAACGACGATCTGGTCATAACCGGCGGTACCCTCACAGTGACATCCGTCAAGGACGCGATCCATGTGAATGACAGCCTGAGAATGACAAATGCAGTTATGACACTGGATGCAGGAGACGATGCGATTCAGGTCGATAATGAAGGCGGCTATATCTATATTGAATCCGGTGAGTTCAGTATCACCGCAGCCGATGAGGGTATCGCTGCCGAAGGCGATATAACGATCGACGGCGGGAATTTCAAGATTGCGGTAGGTACGAATCAGGGAAGCCACGGCATTAAGTCCGGTGGAACAGTGACAGTTAACGATGGCACAATTGACATTACATCCTGCTATGAGGGTATTCAGGCTTCTTTCATAGACATTACCGGCGGCGACACAACGATCAACTCAGTCGATGACGGCCTCAATGCGAGCAGTGGCGATGGCGGTTTCGGCATGGGCTTTGGTATGGGCGGTCCCGGTATGGGCGGCACAGGCGGCCAGGGCATGAGGCAGCGTGGAGCTTACGATGTATCCGATACGGAGACGACCGAAACGGGTGAAGCTTCAGAAGGTGAGGAGCCCGAGATTGGCGAGATGCCTGAAGGTGACATGCCTGAATTCGGTGAGATGCCGGAGGGCGAAATGCCGGAAGGTGACATACCTGAATTCGGTGAAATGCCGGAGGGTGAAATGCCGGAAGGTGAGAGACCTGAATTCGGTGAAATACCTGAAGGCGAACAACCTCAATCTGATGACACTTCTGATGAAGAGACGTCGGAAAAGGATAGCGATATTGATATGGGCGAAGCCAATCGCGAGATGCAGAATGACAGCAACATTCAGGCAGAAGGTAGTTCAGACACTGAGACTCCCTGGATTCATATCAGCGGAGGAACCCTCACAATCCTGAATGCTTCAGGAAGAGACGCGGATGGCATTGACTCGAACGGTGACATCATCATAAGCGGAGGCACGATCCGTGTCAGCCTGACAGGCGATGGCGGCAACAATGCTATTGATTGTGCCACGGAAAGCGGCGGAGTCTGCGAGATCAGCGGCGGCAGCATAATCGCCTGCGGAAGCAGTCAGATGGCCGAAGGCTTTGGCTCTTCATCTACACAGTGCTCGGTCCTTTACAATTTACAGACGGGCGCTGAGGCCGGGACTACACTGACACTTCGAGACAGCGACGGCAACGTTCTTATGAGCTATGAGGTTCCTTATGCCTTCACGTCTGTGAATATCAGCTGTCCGGAGATGAAGCTCGGTGAGACTTACACAATTTCTGTCGGTGATACCGAGGAGACTGTCACGCTTGAGGAGACTATCACGACATTGGGTGAAGCAGGTACATCGATGTTCGGCGGTATGAACCGGGGCGGCATGAACCAAGGTGGTACGCAAAACGGCGACACAGGCCGCGGCGGTCACGGAGGACCGGGTGGGAAGAGATTCTCACAGGACACCGGTCTGCAGGAAAGCACATCAGAAGGTGATGCTTCACAGGAAGGTACAGCATAAGATGCAGCTTGACGTTCATCCGAATCCCACGCCAAGCGGCGCGAGCGAGACTTGATAATAGACCCGGATTGCAGATAAAGCTGGAATATATCAGCTATCTGTAATCCGGTTTTTTGTAGCACCAACCCGGCAGAGTGAGGCGTGCTCGCGACGCGAAGCTAGACCTTTAGGGCACAAGTAAGCTCTTGCCGGGTATAAGAACACGGAGCACGAAGTGCTGAGTGTTCGCGGTGTGATGATCGAGTAGGGGGATTCCACCTACTTGATCGGGTTATAAACCGGGTTATCTGAAAATGCAGTGTAAAAAGCAGAGAAGAGTTGTGTGAACTTTGTTGACACAAAAGCAAGCTGTGAGTATACTTGTGAAAATTGTGATAATATGTTATTGCTCCCACGAGAAACACGGCTTGCGCCGCTTGACATATATGGATTAAGCTTAAGTGGGAATCCGAAGGAGGTCCTATGAATTTTGTATTTATTTCCCCTAACTTTCCGACTGACTTTGCTCAGTTCTGCGTTGGACTCAAGGAGAATGGCGCAAATGTACTCGGAATCGGTGATGCCCCGTATCATGAACTTCGGGATGACCTTAAGTGGGCATTGACTGAGTATTACAGGGTCGATTCTCTGGAGAATTATGATGAGATGATCCGCGCGGTCGGCTATTTCACCGGGCGCTACGGCAAGATGGACTGGATCGAGAGCAACAATGAGTACTGGCTGGAACTCGATGCCGCTCTGAGGACAGATTTTAATGTGCTTACCGGCCTGAAATCAGATGATATCGGAAGATTTCGCAGCAAGTCGGGGATGAAAGAACGCTACGCCAGTGTAGGGGTACCGACAGCCAGGTGGCAGCTCGTCTCGACCATGGAGAAGGCTCTCGAATTTATTGATACTGTTGGCTATCCGGTCGTTGTCAAGCCTGACCGAGGTGTCGGAGCCGAGGCGACCTATAAGCTGAAATGTGAAGCTGACGTGAAGAACTTTTTTGAGTACCTGCCGACTATTCCCTACGTCATGGAGGAGTTCGTCAAGGGGTCAGTCACTACATTTGACGGCATCGTGAACAGCCAGGGAAAAGTTCTGTTTGCTGCCAGCCACATAACCGAGAACTCTATCATGGATATGCTGAATGAAGGAGTTCCCTGCTGGTACTATGTTGATAAGGAAGTGCCGGATGATGTCCGCGATGCAGGAGAGAAAACGCTTGCCGCCTTTGATGTAAGAAGCCGCGCTTTCCATCTTGAATTCTTCAGGTTGACAGAGGCTAAAGAGGGGCTTGGCGACGTTGGCGACATCGTCGGTCTTGAGGTCAACATGAGACCTGCCGGCGGATTTACCCCGGAGATGATCAATATCGGCCAGAGTGTAGATATGTTCCGGATCTGGTCTGATATGATTGTGTTCGATGAGTTAAGACATGAATTTAACGGACCGAAGCGCTACAGCCTCTACATGGGCCGCCGCGACGACCAGTCCTACACTTATTCAGGAGATGATCTGTGGAGGAAGTACGGTGAAAATATTTACCGAGCGGGCGAGATGCCGCCTGCTATCGGCCGCCTGATGGGCAACGATTATATGCTCGCTCTTTTTGATACCAAAGAGGAAATGAAGGCGTTCGTCAAGGATGCGTATGCGCCGATGCGTGTATTCTGAACAAAATAAGTTTTAATGGAGGGCTGTCACAATAGATGTTGTGGCAGCCTTTGTTAATCGGTGAGAATCTGGTCTTAAAGGCCGGATTTTTCTTATATAAGTCTGCCATGCTTATTATTTAGTACGATGACCTCTTCGCTAAAGGGGTAAAATCTAATCTGGAAAAGCGAGCAGTCGATCTCATAAAATACCACGTATGTGCAGTGCCATATGTTGCCCAGTTTAAGTTCCATAGGCAGTCATGCTAGCTCAGTTTTAGCTAAATCAAGTGCCTGTACATGTAAAAGAAGAGTAACGTCCTTATAATGGTGTAAAATCAAAATTTAAAAAAGAGCCACTGGCTCCAACCTTGAGGTATAATAAGATCACCACAACCAAAATAATACCGGAGGTAGAACACAATGGCTCAACTCAATATTACTCTAAATCAGGATGAAATTCTACAGTTATTATCTCAGAATCATGATGAGGCTCTCCGTAAACTTT
>JAFRCB010000184.1 GCA_017404585.1 Lachnospiraceae bacterium | reverse complement strand
TCTTCACGCGCTCACGACATATGTCCGCATGCGCTCAGCCAGGATTCCTCCGACCGCATTGCCCGCAGTGATGACAAGCAGGCGGATAATCATATCCATTGACCAGACGCCGGCCACGTGATAGTAGAACATGTCCGCCACACAGTGCTCAGCGCCGCACAGAATGAAGCCCACGACTCCCAGATAGATTGCGGCATATTTCGCGATCTCATGCTTGTTGTTCTTAAATCCGTCGACCGCAATGAAAATGAAAATGTTGCAGAGTATTCCCAGAAGGAACAGGCTGATATAGCTGTCGCCCGCCTTCACTTCACAGATTGAAGCGGCTTTTTCCGCAAGATTGGCCGCGCGCGACAGCCTTACGATGATTGCTGTTCCGCCTGTGCCGATCAGATTGCCGATCCATATGAGCGGCAGCGATGCCGCATATGACATGTCATTCTGAAAGGCATAGCAGACCTTGCCGGTGAACAGATGAAAACCGCTCGTGCAGATCACGAAAAGTCCTGTCGAGAACAGGGACGCTCCGACCACCTTATTGTCAAGTGCCAGGAACAGCATGCCGCCAAGGCCGATGCAGAAACCGGCCAGGATCGCGGATACCAGAATTTTCAAAGATTTCAATTTAAGTTATACCTCCTCACTTGCTTCCATCTCTTTCCAGAGATCTTCCGTCTTGCCTCTCTTAGTCCCCAAAATGACCATAATCACGCCGATAAGGACCAGAACGACTAAAGCGCCGACGCTGCCCTCCACGCCAAAATTCACATTGTAGAAAATGCCGTTTCTTGCGGACGCGGCATCGAGCCTGAACACAGAGTAGGCGGAGACGATTCCGCTGTTCGGGAGTCCGAAGAAAATGCTCTGGCAGAAATTCCAGCCGGTGTGCATCATGATCGCTGCCCACAGGCTGTCAAAATAGTACACAAAGAGCGAGAACAGAATTCCTACAACAACGATCTGCGCGATGCCGACCGCCGTCACCCCCGGATTGAGCAGATGCAGGGCTGCAAATGCCACCGCGTTGCCGATGATGGCTATCCACGGATTTTTGTATCCTCTGCGAAGCTTCTGGTACAGATAGCATCGGTCAACGATCTCCTCCGCTCCGGACTGGACCATGACCACGAAGAGGAAGGCAAAAAAGAGCGCAGGATTGAATCCGTTGAAGGAGAGAACAATGTCTCCGAGGATCCAGGACATGATAACGCAGAATCCGTTTACAGCAAAGCCGAGAAGCAGGCCGACTGCTGCCCCGCGAAGGTTCACCCCATCCCTGCGGAAAGCAAGCGGCCGCAGCATCGGCCGGTTATTCTTAAAAATACCGGCTACCAGAAAAAACGCGATCCATATGCCGAAAAAGTCAAAATACATGAGCAGAAATTTTGCCGTGTCCTCATCTCCTACGATTGCGGTCAGCTTAGCTTCGGCTCCGGTCAGCGCGAAGACGCCGCTGCCGATAAGCTGCCCGACGACTACCAGAAAATAGGCCAGCACCAGCGCGACCGGAATAAAATCCGACCACTTTCCCGTGCTTCTTGTAATTAATCTCCGTTTCATCTTATACCCCCTTGAATTGTATGCGGCAAAGCTGCGCATATACTTACAAAGATTCCTGCGTCCGGATCGTTATGCCACTACCTGCTTTGCCGGTGTTATCTCAGAAAGAGAAATACGGCGGAAAGGTTTGATACATCCAGACTTGTTACATATTATATCTATTATAGGAAGTTCCGCAAGTGGATTTTATTCCTCCCGACGCTTCACGATTTGTTCACCCAAATCCGTCGCGGTTCTGCTATACTAATTCTATAAGAAATGAAGACCGCAGGGATTCGGGGTGGAAGATGTCAGCTGGCGCTGATCCGAATCCCGCGCCAAGTCTGGCGAGCGAGACTTGAACATCCGGATACGCCGGGCGCGCGGCTGACCTGCATTTGCAGAAAGGACCCGCGCCGCGGCATGCAAAGCACAGCTCAGAGGGTCAAATATATGGCATATGTTGAATTCCGGAATGTGAAGAAAATATACAAAAGCGGGGAAGTAGAGATCCCCGCTCTGAACGGTGCGGATTTCATCATCGAAAAGGGTGAATTCTGCGTGGTCGTCGGCGCGTCCGGAGCCGGAAAGACCACTATTCTTAATATCCTCGGAGGTATGGATTCTCTGACCTCCGGCTCCGTCTTTCTTGACGGAAAAGAGATCTCCGCCTACAACAGAAAACAGCTCACGGAATACCGCCGGTACGAGATCGGTTTCGTGTTCCAGTTCTACAATCTGGTACAGAACCTGACTGCGCTCGAGAACGTGGAGCTGGCGACGCAGCTGACCAAAGAACCCCTTGATCCCGCCGAAGTCCTCAGGGATGTAGGACTGAGCGACCGACTGAAGAACTTCCCCGCCCAGCTCTCCGGCGGCGAGCAACAGCGAGTCGCGATCGCGAGAGCCCTCGCAAAGAACCCGAAGCTTCTCCTGTGCGACGAACCGACCGGCGCGCTGGACTATCAGACGGGCAAGGCGGTCCTTCGTCTGCTCTACGACACCTGCCGAAAGGCCGGCATGACCGTGGTCGTCATCACTCACAACTCCGCACTGACCGCAATGGCCGACCGGGTCATCACCGTCAAGAGCGGAAAAATCGAAAAAATGTATCTCAATACGAACCGTGTAGACATCTCTGAAATCGAGTGGTAAGAGATGCTTCTGTCAACTGCCCATCACCTGAAGGCAGTGGGTTTCCGCCTGTGATAACCGGGGATCAATATATGAAGAACGCGCGCAGAAAAAAGCACATGCTGACAACAATGACGATCCGCGAGATCCGCAATACTTTCGGACGTTTTTTTGCCGTGTTCGCAATTATCGGCATCGGCGTCGGCTTCTTCTCCGGCGTCCGGATCACGACCCCCGTCATGATCAACACGGTCAACAGCTACTATCAGGAGAATCAGCTGTACGATTACCGGGCCGTCTCCACCCTCGGATGGGAGGACAGCGAAGTTATGCAGCTGGCTCACGCGGACGGCGTCCGCTATGCCGAGGGCGCATGGCAGTACGACGTGCTCTGCGAGACGAAAGACGGTTCTACCGGAGTATACAAGGTCCACTCCATCACCGACGAAATCAATTATCTGCAGATCATCGAGGGAAGAATGCCCGAGAAGGATTCTGAATGTCTGATCGACTCACAGAACAGGCTGGATTTATCTCTCGGTGATACGATCTATTTTTCAGATGCAAATGAAACCGACACCCTTGACGCATTTGCACACACCTCCTACACCGTAGTCGGATTTGCCGAATCTTCCCTCTATATCAATTTCGAGCGAGGGACAACGTCCATCGGTAACGGCACCGTCTACGGCTTCATGTACTTGCCCAGACAATCCTTCAGCGCCGAGTATTATACGGATATCTATGTAAAACTGAACACCGATGAGGTCATTTACTCCGACGCGTATAAAGAGCAGATGGACAAGCTGCGCCCTGTATGGGAAGACCTGATCCAGTCCGCAGCGGACAAGCGGTATGACAGGATCTACAGCGACGCCGAGAAAGAGCTGAATGACGCAAAGACCGAGTTCAACGACAAAAAGGCCGAGGGCGAGCAGAAGCTCTCCGATGCCGAAAAAGAACTCGCAGACGGAAAAAAAGAGCTGGATGACGCGGAAGCCGAGCTAATAGACGGCAAGAAGAAGCTGGACGACGCCGCGGCTGAGCTGGCAGACGGCAAGATCAAGCTTGGTAACGCCGCAGCGGAGCTTGCCAGCGGCAAGAGCAAGCTTGACGAGGCCGCAGCGGAGCTTGCCAGCGGCAAGAGCAAGCTTGACGAGGCTGAAGCCGAGCTTGCCAGCGGCAAGAGCAAGCTCGACAGCAACTCCCAGACCTTAAAATCTGCTAAATCGCAGCTCGATTCGACCAAAAAGCAGCTGGACAGCGGCAGGAAAGAGCTGGATGCCGCCAAAGCCAAGCTGGACAAGTCGAAAAAGCAGCTCGACGCGGCCAAGAAAGAACTGGATGCGGGCGAGCCCGAACTGAAAGCCGCCGAAAAGCAGCTGCAGACGTATGAAGCTCAGATCAAAGAGAGCGAGGAGGAGCTGAGTCAGGCTGCCGATGAGCTTGCCGCTGCCAAAGCAGCTCTCGACGAGAAGGAACCTGAGCTTCTTGCGGCAGCTGCCGAGCTCGAAGGCGCAAAGGCCCAGCTTGATGCAAATTATGGTGAGCTCTCCGCTGCCAAGGCTCAAATCGATGCTGCCGATGCGGAGCTTGACGGTAAACAGAGCGAACTTGAAGCCGCATTTGCAGCAGAAATGATTGATGAAGCAACTTACGCTGCAGGTATGGCCGAAATTGAAGCCGCCAGAGGCGGGCTTGAATCGAATCGCCAGCAGTACGAAGAAGGAATGGCTGCCTACGAGGCAGGACTTGCCGGGTATGAGGCAGGTAAAGCGGAATATGATGCCGGCAAAGCTGCCTACGACGAGGGATTTGCCCAATACGAGGCCGGCAAGGCAAAGTACGAGGAAGGAAAGGCAGCCCTCGAACAGGGAAAGGCCGAATATGAGGCCGGCAAGGCGGAGTACGAAAAATCCAAGGCTAAGTACGACAAGGGTCTTGCCCAGTATAAGGACGGTCTTGCTGAGTATAACAAAGGCAAAGCCGCCTACGACAAGGCGGAGGCCGAGTACAAATCCGGCCTTAAGCAGTACAATGCAGGTCTTGCGCAGTACAACAGCGGCAAAGCCCAGTATGATGCCGGCGTCGCCGAATATGAATCAGGTCTCAGCGCTTACAAGAATGCCAGGTCCCAGTATGAATCCGGAAAAGCGGACTATGAGCAGGGCAAGGCAGATTATGAAAAGGGCGTTGCTGAATACGAGGACGGCCTTGCCGAGTATAACGACGGACTTGCCGAGTACGAGGACGGTCTCGCCGAATATAACGATGGTCTCGCTGAGTACGAGAACGGTCTTGCCGAGTACAACGACGGTCTTGCTGAGTACGAGGACGCCAAAAAGACATTTGACACCGAGATTGCGGACGCTGAGAAAAAGATATCGGATGCGGAGGAGGATCTGGCTTCATTTGAAAGACCTGATACCTACTCCCTTGAGAGAACGACCAACATTGCCTACGCGTGCTTCGAGAGCGACTCGGAGATCGTAAAACAGGTCGCGCGCGTGCTGCCTCTCTTCTTTATTCTAGTCGCAGTTCTTGTATGCATGACGACCATGACGCGAATGGTCGATGAGCGCAGAGGCCAGATCGGAATTCTGAAGGGCCTCGGCTATTCAAGGCGTGATATCATGATGACTTTCCTTGCCTACTCGGGGTTCGCCGCCGCGCTCGGCTGCGTGGCCGGTTATGCCTTAGGCGTTATTCTCTTCCCGAGCGTCATCTGGTATGCCTACGAGATGATGTATATAGCCATTCCGATGCGCTTTATGACCAACTGGAAGCTGGCCGTCTCCGTCTTCCTCGTCTCCATGGTCTCCACCCTGGGCACCACTTACATGTCATGCCGGAGCGAGCTGATGGAGCCGACCGCAAGCCTCATGCGCCCGAAGGCCCCGAAAGCAGGCAAGCGTGTCTTCCTCGAAAACATACCGGCAATCTGGAACCGGATGAAATTCATGCATAAGGTGTCCGTCAGGAACATCTTCCGCTATAAACGCCGCTTCTTCATGATGGTCGTCGGTATCAGCGGCTGCACTGCTCTTCTTCTGACGGGCTTTGGGATCAAGGATTCCATAGCTACATTTGTCGACACCCAGTACGACAATATTCAGATCGCGGAGGTCGAGCTGGTCACGGATGAGATTGGCGGGGACTCGCTTGCTGATGCAGTCGGCGAGGACGCACCAGCCGGTGGAAACGATGAGGATACACCTGTTGGCGGGAACGATGGGGTCATGACTGCCGGCGGGAGCGCTGCGCATTTGCTTCCGGACGAGCTCGACAAGGCCATGACAGATCTTTCCGCATCGGGATTCTTCTTCCAGCAGTCCTCGTGGGATCTGCTGATGACCAACCAGGTCAAGGGGGTCACTGTCATAGCGCCGGACGATTGGTCGGACATCGACTCTTTCTTCCGCCTTATGACCATGCAGGGCGAAAAGCTCCCCGCCCCCGGTATCGATGAAGCCCTAATCAGCATCAGTATATCGCGGCGCTATGGCCTCGACGTGGGTGATGAGATCGAGCTTCGGAATGATGATATGAAGACAATAAAGGCGACCGTCGCGGGGGTATTTGAAAACCATGTCTACAACTATGTGGTCCTCTCGAAAGAGACGGTTGCGGAGTCCACAGGGGAATACTACCTGAACGGGGCTTACGTGAACTTCCCGGAGGGAACAGACATATATGAAGCCCAGGCAGCTCTTGCCAAATGCGACTGCGTCGTCAACGCGTCCGTTTTCGCGGATTTCCGCGAGCGCATAGCCAACATGATGTCCAGCCTCAATTACGTGGTCATCCTCATCATCGCGAGCGCAGCTGCCCTGGCCTTTGTCGTCCTCTACAACCTGACCAACATAAATATCATGGAGCGGATCCGCGAGATCGCGACCATCAAGGTCCTCGGCTTCTACCGCCGGGAGACCTCCGACTACGTGTTCCGAGAAAATATGATCCTGACCCTGATCGGCATGCTGGTAGGCCTCGGGCTCGGCGTGCTGCTGCACAGCTTCGTCATCGATCAGATCGTCGTGGACCTCGTCTACTTCCGGAAAGAGATACGGCCGCTCAGCTTCGTGTTCTCCATCATACTGACCTTCTCATTCACCTTCGTTGTGAACCAGATCATGTCGTTCAAGCTGGATCGGATCAATATGGCGGAGTCGCTGAAGTCGGTAGAGTAGCCTGCGGGTCGGGTTCCTTCTCATGTTGGCAGCCTTCTTCTTTGATCTGCTGTTTTTATGGGGCGGTGCGGCGCCACGCCGGTCGTCACGCCGCCCTATTTTTGTTGTGTTTCTCTTTTCATCTGCTCATATTTTGTTCTATTAAACCTCTAATAAACTCTAATTAACTTTGGCAAATTCTTTTAGCCCCCTCAAGAGGTCTCTCGTATATATTAATGTACGGGCCAAAGGAAGCCCGCTAAAAAAGAAAATCACACAAAATTATTGATAAATGAAGGAGATTAAAACCATGACAAAAATGAACAAAATTAATTTTGAGGAACTCGAGAACGTAGCAGGCGGCAAGGACGTACAGGTCAAGAACCCTTCTGTTCCCTATGCCAACCTCAGAACGAAACCGGGCCTGGATGCGCCTATCAAATGCAAACTCGATAACGGTGACTGGGTAGGAACAACCGGCAGAAAGGTGACCAAGGACGGTTACACATGGTATGAAGTGTATGTGATCGGTGCCGAGGACTTCGGCGGCTGGATCTCAGGCAGCCTGATTGGTTTCTAAATAACAAAACTACTTAATATATTAACAAATGACAATTACACGTGTCCGCCTTTTGAGCCGACATGAATACATACAAATATCAGAATAAAAAGGAGAAAAAATAATGAGAAAATTTAATTTAATGACAGGTATTATTGCACTCACAGTTGCAGCAACAATGTTCAGCCCGGTAGCGGTAAGCGCTGCCAACGCACCGGCTGCGAAATCAGCACAGACGATCCAGACAGAATCCGCGATGAAAGCCGGACAGATTTCTGTCGAGGATGCGAAGGCGGCTGCATTTGCACACGCAGGACTTAAGGAGAAGGACGTTGTGCTTAGAAAGGCTGCTCTGGACATGGACGATGACAGAGGCATTTTGAAATATGACGTGGATTTCTTCGCTGCGGATAAGGATTTTGAGTATGATATTGATGCCGCTACGGGTGCGGTCATCAAGGCAGAGCGCGAACGGATGGATGCGGAAGATTACGCGGAGATGAAGGCCATCAAGGAGAGCATGAAGAACCAGGATGCTGCAAAGGCGGCCGGCCTAAACGTAGAAGGCGCCCTCGACATTGCGCTTAAGCATGCAGGTGTTGCAAAGAACGATGTCACACGCAAAAATGTTCACCTCGATTTTGATGACGATCTGGGCAAAACGATATTTGACGTTGAGTTCCATGTCGGAGCCAAAGAATACAACTATGATATTGATCCAGTCACCGGACAGATTTACGAGTTTGATGTAGATATCGATGACTGATGACGAATTGGGGACGGTTCTTTTCACGCGGGAAATCCCACGTGAAAAGAACCGTCCCTAACGCGTGAAAAAGAGCTTGCATATACGATGGATTGATTGTTATCGTAAATAAGTCAGCAGCTCATTCATGCCATTTTTATGCATAAAGGCATAGAGACGAGCTCTTTTGTGAAAGGAGGTGTTTTTATGCCAAGACCCCCAAGAATCAGGAGTTGTACTGGCATCGAACATATTATGTTGCGTGGAGTAAATAAGCAGAACATTTTTCTTGAAAATTCCGATCGAAGAAAATTCCTGCGATGTGTCATGAACGCTCTGGAGAAGTCCGGAGCAATCTTGCATGTGTATTGCTTGATGAATAACCACGTACATTTGCTGATACAAAAAGGAAACGAACCGCTCGGTGAGACCGTGAAGCGATTTGCAGTTAGCTATGTCTTCTATTTCAATAAGAAGTACGAACGAGTAGGCCACCTATTTCAGGGGCGATACCGAAGCATTCCAGTTGAAAATGAAGGCGGGTACCTCAGAGTCGTCCGCTACATTTTGCAGAATCCGGTCAAAGCCGGGATATGTTCACACGCCTCAGATTACCAATGGAGCAATTATCGCTCGCTCGGGACCAACGATGGTTTCACGGACAGCACCCTGGTGAAAAAAATCGCGGAAATTGAGTATGTGTTTGAGTATGTTAATAAAGCTGTCAATGATGAGGAGACCGAAGAAATCGAGGGCGGACATGTTCCCGAAAAAGAGGTCGTACAAATAATGAAAGAGGTGAGCGGCACTCAGAGCGCTGAATTGTTTCTACAATTGGATGGTGCTACAATGCTGAAAAATGTAAAGATAATGAACAAAAGAGGATGCAAATATCGGCAAATTGCAAATGCACTCGGTATCAGCATGTACAGACTCGACAGAATCAGAGGTCTGCGATGATGCAAATAGTGACGTAAAAAGATAAAGGAGTTGACTATTTTTCTCCATTGTAATACAATTGTATTACAATGGAGGTGGTTAAAGATGCCTACTATCAGTTTACGTGTGCCTGAAGAAGAGCTGAGAGCTTTCAAGGCATTTGCCCGCATAAATAACTGTTCATTATCTGATGCTATCAGGAAAACCATGCTCGAAAAAATAGAAGATGAGTATGATAGAAAGCTCTTTGCCGAATATGAACAGGATAAAGAATCCGGAACTCTGACAACACGTCCGGTGGAAGATCTTTGGGAAGAACTCGGTTTATGACATACAGAATTCTAACGACTCCTAAGTTTGAAAAGGCTTTTAAAAAACTGGATAGATACACGCAGAGAATTATAAAGGTCTGGATTGACAAGCACTTGATGAACTGTGAGGATCCTCGTCAGTACGGCAAAGGACTCACTTCAAACAGGTCCGGTGAGTGGAGGTATAGAATCGGTGATTACCGCCTGCTCTGTGAGATACGTGATGAGGATATTGTCATTATCATGATCAACATCGGTCACCGACGTGACATATATGATTCTTACTGAAGGGGTTCGATTCCCGCTAGACCAAAAAAGAACCACGCCGCCTGCGCGGCATGGTTCTTTTTATGGACCTGGCGGGAATCCCGCCGGCGGCTCTCGCCGCCTTTCAGGCCACGTCGGCGCACAAAGGTCCACAGGACCTTTGCGCTTCCGCTCGCTTTGCTCGCTCCCTCCTTGTTCGATTCCCGCTAGACCAAAAAAGAACCACGCCGCCTGCGCGGCATGGTTCTTTTTATGGACCTGGCGGGAATCGAACCCGCGTCCGAAAGCCTCTCCCTCGAAGCATCTCCCATCACAGCCACTCCTTTTACATTCCCTCATCCGGCCGGCGAGCAGCGTCCTTCCGGATTCAGTAGCTTCATAATACGCCTACAGACTCAAAGCTTTGCCTGCATCGTTTCCCGTAATAATGACGCTGGTTACCGAACGTACGGGTGCGCCCGGGCCGACGGCTGCGATTACGCAGCTACTGCAAACTCGTTGTCTGCGTTTAATTTTAAAAATCCGGTTTTATCGTGGTCCGGGCCACGGATGGCTTCCTCGACTTCAAAACCCCCGTCGAAACCAGTACAAGCCCTGGTTAATAAGAGTCTGAACTCATTTGCTATTAAACCACAAAACTCAGGTCAGGTCAATAAACCGCAGATATAATTTTCGAAGCACCGCATTGTGGGCTATCACGCCTTGGCAATAAACAGCCCCGCCTCTTCGATTTCTTCCTTCAGAGCCTCACGCACTTCCCTGCTCATATGCATCACATACACGTCACAGTCCTCGGCCTTCTTTATGAGGGCCTCCCCATCAAGCTCCCAGCAGACATGGGGTCTGTCAGGTCCGCTGAAATTGGACATATCACAGTAGAACTCGTCGCACGAGACCGGAAGGAACGGATCCAGTGTCCTCGTATCCCCGCTGTAAAGCACACGCAGGAACCCGATTGACAGCAGATACCCATAGCACAGCCCTTCAAAATGCTCTCCCACATGAAATGTCGGAATCGCTGAAATCAGCCAGGACTTTTCCTCACGGCACATTGCGTCAGTGGTGACAAATGTGACCATATCATCCGACAGATTACGATACTCAAAGAGCTCTTTTGCCATGTACACGAGAATCATTTCCGGCGCACAGATGAACAGGCTGTCGCTGTAATCAGGGCATCTGTATCTGAGCCACTCCGCCAGAGTCGGGATTCCGCTCACATGGTCATTGTGCATGTGTGTGATCAGGACATATATGCGCTTCGGAACCTTTCGCTCTATCTCCCGCTTCGCGCGCATAAAATTCCTGGCATCAAGATCTATGAAGACCAGAGTCTCCGCATCCGGTCTGAAATATGCGTTGTTCGGGTGTCTCGAGAACGCGTCGCCTGTTCCGAGAAAATGAAGTGCCTTCTTGAACTTCTTCTTATTCATCTTGTCTATTCTCCCCAAATGCAGGTCTCTTAGCCCCAAACACGGCCGGGCACGACCTGAAATCTTATTGTTTATTCTTGTAATTATTATATCGTAGAAATCTGTTTCTGCAATGGGGGAATCAGGGACGGTTATTTTCCCGTGGGTTTTTCCACGTGAAAATAACCGTCCCTGA
>JAFRCB010000183.1 GCA_017404585.1 Lachnospiraceae bacterium | reverse complement strand
GGCATCACTGCGACTGAGGGTATCGGGACAAATCTCTTTCTGAGCAAGATCGCGATGGACATAGTTGCAAAACATATGCCGGCAGACAAGGATGGTGTCCGCGTTGCTGAGCTCGACGAGATGAGCTACAGGAGGCAGCTGTGGGAGCACAGGCCGATCACGGATTTCTGGCGAGTTGGTCGGGGATACGCGAGGCGCCTTGAGGAACAGGGACTCTACACGATGGGTGACATTGCAAGATGTTCCGTCGGACAGCCCGGCGAGTATTATAACGAGGAGCTTCTGTACCGGATTTTCGGCATCAATGCTGAGCTGCTCATCGATCACGCCTGGGGCTGGGAACCCTGTACTATGGAAGATATAAAGGCCTACAAGCCCGAGTCTAACAGCATCGGCAGCGGCCAGGTCCTGCAGTGCCCCTACACTGCGGACAAAGCCCGAATTGTCATGAGGGAGATGGCAGACGCTCTGTCCCTTGATCTGGTCGACAGAGGCCTTGTGACCGATCAGATCATCATCAATATTGGTTATGACGCGACGTCGCTCACAGATCCTGCAATAAGCGCAAAGTATAAAGGGCCTGTTACCAATGACTGGTACGGCAAGCGGGTCCCAAAGATGGCGAGAGGCACTGTCAATCTCGGTTCAAAGACGTCCTCATCAAGAGTCATCATCGATGCCGTCTCCGGGCTCTATGATTCGATCGTGCACCCGGATCTGCTCGTGCGCCGCATGTTCATCACGGCAGCCCGCGTTATTCCGGAATCCGAGGTGAGGACAGAGGAGGTCTACGAGCAGATGGATCTCTTCACCGATTACAAAGCTCTCGAGAAGAAGAAAGAAGCCGAGAAGGCGGAGCGAGACCGCGAGAAGAAGGTCCAGCAGGCGTTGATGGACATCAAGAAAAAGTACGGAAAGAATGCTATTGTTCGCGGTCTCAACATGCAGGAGGGTGCGACAGGCATGGAGCGCAACGCACAGATCGGCGGTCATAAAGCATAATTCATCTGAGACGACATGTGCTGACTGCCTCAGATCGGCGGTCATACGGCATAATTGGAGAAAATGTATGACAGGACCCTACGATGATATAATAAACCTGCCGCATCATGTGTCGGTGTCCCACCCTCATATGCCAAACATAGAGAGGGCAGCACAGTTCTCGCCGTTCGCTGCCCTGACGGGATTCGAGGGGGCGATAGAGGAGACGGCAAGATTGACGGACGACCTGAGGGATATTTCGGACAGTGAGAGGGAAAAACTGGATGCCGCACTTGCCGGACTAATGCGGAATCCGGACCCGATGGCGGACGTCACGATCACGTATTTTGTTCCTGATGCCAGAAAGGACGGAGGCGAGTACGTGACGGAAAAAGTCAGGATCCGGCGTGTGGATCCGGATACCCGTGAGATAGTCACGACAGACAGAAGAAGGATCGCAATAGATATGATCCTCAGTCTTGGTGAGGAATGAACCTGATCGGTTCTTTCTGTTTCGAGAAGAGTAATTGTACAATGATACCCGGCATCAAAAGGAGGAGCAGAAGTGGCACTACACCTGTACACCGGAAGCAGCGGCTCGGGAAAGTCCTGCGCGCTTTACAGTGAAATTATAGATCAGTCGATAAAGAACCCGAAAGACAGGTTCTTTGTCATTGTGCCTGAACAGTTCTCTATGCAGGCGCAGAAGGAGCTTGTCAGACTTCACCCGAGGCACGGTCTGCTGAATATAGATGCTCTGTCTTTTAACCGGCTCGCCCACCGCGTATTTGATGAGGTCGGTGTGAAGCAGGCGGAGCTTATGGAGGAGATCGGCAAGAGCTTTGTTCTTCAGAAAATTGCGCTGGACACGACGGAGCGCATGTCGCTCCTTGGAAGCAGTCTGACCAAGCCGGGAAATATAGCAGAGATGAAATCGGTCATCTCGGAGCTCATGCTCTACGGCATAAAGCCGGACGATCTGGCAGGAGCGGAAGAGCGGAAGGCGGGCGGAAGATCATACTATCCGGCTCAGCTGGGACTGAAGCTGCATGATATTGAGCTCATCTACAAGGAATTCAGAGACTATCTCGATCGACACTCCTATATGACATCCGAGGAAATTCCGGACGTTCTGGCCCGTGTCGCCGACCGGTCGGAACTCCTTAAGGATTCTATTATTGTGCTGGATGGATTTACCGGGTTCACTCCGGTCCAGCTTGTTCTGGTCGAAAAGCTGATGAAGCTTTGCCGGGAGATGTATGTGGCGGTAACTCTCGACACGCGGGAAGACCCGTTCGGACCATTCAGAAAGACGGATCTTTTCTCTATGAGTCATGAGATGATCGGTCAACTCGCCGGTATTGCAGCCAAGATCGGCGTCTCTGTATCCGAGCCGGTCCCGATCTGCAATGTGAAATCCGGTAAGCCCAAAGGGAGATTTGCTGTCTCGAAGGACCTTGCCCACCTTGAGGCAAACCTCATGAGAAAGCAGCATGCCGAATATCCAGGGGAGCCGGAGGATATTCATCTGCTCGTCGCTTCGAACCCTCTCAGTGAGATACGTGAAGCTGCGAAGGTGATTGCAAGGCTGGTGAGAGAGAGAGGCCTTCGCTACCGCGATTTCGCGGTCAT
>JAFRCB010000182.1 GCA_017404585.1 Lachnospiraceae bacterium | reverse complement strand
CGTTCCATATGCAGTCCTCCAATACTATTTTATAAGGTTAACAGTTACTTTCAAAATCGCGTCTTGCGGAGAAAACTTAGTATTCTTTCGGTATTGCTCGTCATATACCGCACGAAATCTGCCACATAAATTATTAGGGCTGCCGCATCCCCTTTCGGAAGAGCGGCAGCCCTTGGATGCGCAGAAATCAGGTTTAGAATTTTGCCCGCTGGCCCGAACCCCGCGCTTTCGTCTCGCGAGCGAGACTTGATTAAAATTATGTCACGTCAATGATGTCGTATATAAGCTATTATTAAGCCATGCTAATTAATATACAGCAGCCCACTCTTCAATGTTGTCCGGATCGAACTTGAAAGGCGGTCCAAGGATGATTTCGGAAGCGCTCTCGTCACCTGCCACTGCACTCAGTGTGTACGGGCTGTTCTCCATGTCTCCAGCCTCGAATGAATCGCCGACAGCGCCTGTGATCGTGCCGTCAACAAGGGCGATCGATGCATAGCCGGCAAGCTTGCCGAGATCGATCGGGTTCCACAGGAACATGTACGGGCAGCTGTGAGCGTCGTCCGCGCCGATATACTCCTTCATCTCAGACGGAAGTCCGAGGCCTGTCAGCTTGACAGAGGAGCCTTGATCCTGAAGGACCTTGGCTGCAGCAGCGATACCGACAGTTGTCGGAGCGCAGATGCACTTGAGGTTCGGATACTTGTTCAGAAGAGCCTGTGTCTGGTCTGTGGACTTCTGCGGCTCGTCATCGCCGTAAGCAACTTCTACGAGCTCAAGGCTGGCATATTTGGCGTCGCTTTCCTGTACGGACTTCATAGCTTCGATCCATGCGTTCTGGTTGGTTGCCTGAGAGGTTGCGGAGAGGATCGCATACTGGCCTTCGCCGCCGCAGATATCATAAACGGCTTCGATCAGGGCCTGACCGACTTCCTGAACACCTGCCTGGTTGCAGAAAGTTGCTCTGACTGCTGTGTTGACGTCGGAGTCAAGTGTTACGACCTTGATGCCTGCATCAAGAGCTTCCTGGCAGACAGATGCAAGAGCGTTGGAGTCGTTGGCAGCGATCGCGATGGAATCGACGCCCTGAGAAATCAGCGACTGGATAACGGAAATCTGAGCATCCGCTGTAGCAGCTTCCGGGTTCTGTACGACACAGGTGCCGCCGGCTGCCTCGATGACTTCCTTGAAGCCTGTAGCTTCTCTCTCATTGTAGGGGTTGCCGGAAGACTTTGTTACGATCGCGTATGTGTGAGCGGATGTATCGCCGCCCGCCGCGCCGTCAGAGCCGCCGGATGATGAGCTTCCGCCGCCGCATCCTGCGAGAAGACCAACTGCCATGGTTGCGCACAAAAGTACGCTGAAGAGTTTCTTTTTCATAGGGTATCCTCCTTAATAATTTATACATACGCTTCCGCGTTGTATTAGATGTGATTCTTCCGCGCTCCGCTGCCGCGCATGCGATTTCGTAAGACCCATTGTCCGTATCCCTGTGCATCCTTACGGCCGCGGAGAACTCTATGATTCAATTGTATTCATGACGCATATCTGCGAGTACGGTAATATTTTTCGATTCGCGGTAAAATCTTCATGCCTTTTTCTTCCAGAATTTCTCCCGGAAGGCCGGAATCAGGACCGAAGTGATCAGCATTGCACCGATGATGACCAGAATGAGCTGCGTGTTCATATTGATCTGGCCGAGCGCGATGCGGAGGCAGACAATGATGAAGGAAGCGATGAACGCGCCGACAAGATTGCCCTTGCCGCCTGTTGTGGCGATGCCTCCGAAGACGCACATCGCGATGACTTCCATCTCAAAGCCCTGACCTGTAGTCGTATTGGCACCGTATGTCGAAGCCAGAAGGAACATGCCGCACATACCTGCGAGGAAGCCGAGGAGGCTGTAGCAGAAGAAGCGGATCTTCTGAACTTCAACGCCCGCATAGTAGGCTGCCGTCTTGCTGGAGCCGATCGCGTAGAGCTTGCGGCCGAAGGTCGTCCTGCTGAGCGCTGTGATAAAGTGAGCCGCAAAGAGGATGACCAGGAAGAAGGAAATCGGGAACGGTCCTACTTTTACGCGGAGAACGCCGATACCTGCGATGTCATTCATAGAGGCGCTGCCGCCGCTGCCGAGGGCTACTTCAGCGATACCTCTGAAAATGATCTGTGTGCCGAGCGTGATGATCATGGTCGGCAGCTCCGTGAACTGTGTTGCGATGAAGCCGTTGATCATGCCGCAGACAAGACCGGTCGCCAGTGTGATCAGGATGACCAGACCGATCGGCATGCCGGCGTTGCTGCTTAAGCAGCCGACAGTTGCGGAGAGGCAGACGATGGCGCCGACGGAGATATCGATGTCGCCGAGGACAAGGATGAAGCCCATGCCGAACAGCATGAAGATCTCGGCGAGGTAACGCGGGCTCTCACGCATGATATTGGTAAAGTTGTAAGTCGGGGAGAGGCATGCACCCAGAATGTTGACCGCGATGAGAGCGAGGACCAGTGCGCCTTCCAGGGAAACAATTTTTTCTTTAAGCCCTCCCGAGGGAGTATTGGAAATAGTTCTTCCGGATTTTCCTGCCATGATTACATCTCCCTTCTCATAAGTGCCTGTTTATCCATAGTTCTCTGAGTTATGACGTTCAGGACGACAACGAACAGAATGATAGCACCCTTGACCAGATTCTGTGCGATCGCGTCAATACCGACGAGCGGAAGAGCCTTCGCGATGACCGCGATGATGATCGCGCCGAGGAAAGTACCGACGACAGATCCGCGGCCGCCGCTCATGCTGACACCGCCGATAACGCAGGCTGCGATGACGTCCATCTCCTTGCCGTACTGCATGTTCGGCTGGGCTGATGCGTAAATCGAAACGGAGAGAACACCGGCGATACCGGCCAGCATGCCCATAATGGAGTATGCGGAGATGATAGTCCGCTCTACGTTGATACCGGAAATTCTTGCAGCCTCGACGTTGGAGCCGACGGCGTAGATGCTGCGGCCGAACTTCGTCCATTTCATCATGACGAAGAATACAATGTAGGCGACGGTCAGGATCACATAGGGACCGATTGCTCCGTCTTTACCGAAATCTGAGAAACCTGCGACGTCCGCGCCGGAAGCCCAGTTGTTGTTGGAGATAACATAGGCCATGCCGCGCCATATATACATGAAGCCCATGGTACAAATGATCGGTGCGACCTTGCCCTTGGCAATGATGAGACCGTTGATTGTTCCGCAGATGAGACCAATCAGGGTACCGATTGCGAAAAGCAGCAGTGTGTTGTGAATTACATCATATTTCTGCAGGAGACCGATGCTCATGCCGGTGAAAGCGAGCGTCGATGTGATGGAGATATCGATGCCGGATGTCAGCATGACGCAGAGCATGCCGAGCGCCATGAGCAGTGTGAGTGCGTTGTTCCTGAAAATCTGTCCGATATTGCTGGGACTTAAGAAAGACGGACTCATGATCGAGATGACGACCAGGAGAACGATCAGGACGATGACCAGACTGGCTTCACGTGAGCCGGTTATTTTCTTAAGCAGGGAATTTTTATTTTTCATCGCTCTTTATACCTCCCTTCCGGCCTGTTCCATGGCAAGTTCAAGGATCTTCTCCTGCGTTGCGTCTTCGATATCCAGACAGCCGGTGATGCGTCCCTTGCACATGACATAGATGCGGTCGCTCATTCCGAGAACTTCCGGCATATCCGAGGAGATCAGGATGATACCGTAGCCCTTCTTGGCCAGTTCTCCCATAATCGCGTAGATTTCCGCCTTGGCACCGACGTCGACACCCTTGGTCGGCTCGTCCATGATGACGATCTTCATGTTCTTCTGCGCGAGAGCTTTGGCGACGACGACTTTCTGCTGATTGCCGCCGGACAGCGTGCTTGCCTTGTCGAAAATGGAGACAGCCTTCGTGTCGACGTCCTCAAGATACTGCTTGGAGAGGTCTCTCTCTTTCTGGATGTCGTTGAAGAAACCCTTCGCAAGTTCGTCCTGGATCGGAAGCGTGACGTTGTCACCCAGCCCCCAGCTCATGATGAGACCCTGGCGGCGTCTGTCTTCCGGCAGAAGGATAAGACCTGCGTTCATGGCATCTCTCGGCCTCTTGATGCTGAGCTCCTTGCCATCGAGAACGATCTTGCCCGAATCTGCTTTCTCGATGCCGCAGACACACTGGAAAGTCTCTGTACGGCCGGCGCCGACAAGGCCTGTGAGGCCGACGATCTCGCCCGCCTTGACATACATGGAGACGTCCTTGAAATAGCCGAGTCTTGAGAGATTTTCGAGATGGAACAGTTCTCTGCCGATTTCCACCTTCGGCTTCGGGTACATCTCCGTGATCTCACGGCCGACCATAGCCTTGATGAGATCCGCTTCCGTGATGCCGTCGACATCGTATGTTCCGACATACTGGGAGTCGCGGAAAACGGTGACGCGCTGGGCGAGGCGATACATATCTTCCATACGGTGGGAGATGAAAATGATGGAGACGCCCTGCTCGTGAAGTTCATCGACGATCTGGTAGAGCTCCTCGGATTCATTGGCAGTAAGAGCCGCAGTCGGCTCGTCGAGGAGAATGATCTTGGCGTTGGTGGAGAGGGCTTTCGCGATCTCGACCATCTGCTGCTGCGCGATCGTCAGTGCGCCGACTTCCTCGGTGACCTTGAAAGTGGCATGCAGTCTGGAGAGCAGCTTTTCGGCTTCCTTATTCATCTCGTTCCACTGGATCAGACCGTTCTTGATGATTTCGTGACCGATAAAGATGTTCTCGGTGACTGTCAGTTCCGGATAGGATGTCGGGATCTGGTAGACCGCCGCGATGCCGGCCGCCTGCGCATCCTGTGTGCCTTTGAAGTGGACCTCCTCTCCGTTCAGATACATGTGGCCTTCCTCGGCCGCGTGGACACCGGTGATGACTTTGATGAAAGTCGACTTGCCGGCACCGTTCTCTCCCATCAGCGCGTGCACTTCGCCGCGGCGCAGTTTGAACTGCACGTTGTTGAGTGCCTTGACGCCCGGGAAAATCTTAGAGATTCCTTTTAGTTCAAGAATTAAATCTTCTGACACGGGTACTTCCTCCTTTCGAATCTGTATTAATTATAAAAATCCTCATCTTTTCGATTTAGAGGAAATTTATTTGATATGGGGGAAATTCTTTTTCAATGTGGTATAATCAGTTAGACAGGTTAGCTGGCTATATCAGGCTGCTCCTCAAACGCATTCAGCTCCCGTTCGCTAAACACGACACAGGATTCGCTCTTTTGTATCCCGACAGAATACGTGTATGCCTGAACCGGGATTCATGGAGTTGACCATAGAAAAGCACCGGCACCTGCTCAGATGACAAATGCTGAACCATAGATGACACCACTTAGCCGCCCAAAAGACTACCCGCGCTTTTGACCGGTCTGAGATGCAGATAACAAAATGAAAGTATTAATTGTAGACGACGAAAAACTGACAAGAGAAGGTCTTAGAGACAAGATAGACTGGACAGGACTCGGATTTACGGATGTGCGCTGCGCAGACGACGGTCTGCATGGACTGGAGATCGGAAGACAGTTCCGCCCGGACGTGATTCTCACGGATGTCCGCATGCCGAAACTGAACGGCATACAGATGTCGGAGCAGATCCAGCAGCTGTGTCCGGAATCTTCCATCATAATCATGAGCGGATATTCTGATAAAGAGTATCTGAAGGCTGCGATCCGCCTGCGCGCGGTCAGCTATGTGGAAAAACCGATCAGCCTTGATGAGATCACCGCCGCGCTCCGGGAGGCTGTGGTCCGTGTTGAAAATGAGAATCGGAGCCGCATTCGCAGCAAAGAAGTAACTGCATTCGAACTTACCCAGTATCCGGATCAGAGAGGAGAGCTCTTTCTTGATCCGTCATGGTTCCGCAATCCGCCGGACTCCTTCCAGAGCGCATTCACCGTTCTCATCCGCAACTATGACCTCGGCGGAATGACGACAGAGGACAGCGCAAGACTTATAAACGGAAAGCTCACCGAGCTTTTCCGCAACATGTCTCTCGACTGGCTCTATGCACCGAGAAGTCCTCTGTTCATCTTCCAGATGTTCTCCAGACTTCCCCTGTCCGATCAGCAGACAGACTATCTCGGAGGGCGAATCGCCGGTGAGCTTTCAGACCATCTCGGAAGTTTTCACGTAATAATCGGTCGGCAGGTCAGGGACTATCACAATCTCTATGAATCCTACGCGTCTGCGGTCATCAGCCTTCAGACAGCTTTTTTCCTTCCTGCAAGCACATATCTTGTGAGCAGCAGTGTCCCCGAAAAAAACACATTCCGGGCTCTGGACGAGAATTATTACGAGAACAATCTGAAAATGCTCCTGACCGGCCGCGACACGGAAGGCCTCAGGAGTTTTGCAGGGAAGCTGCTCTTTGAACTGACCGGAGAAAAAGAACACCTTCTCCCCAATCAGGTGAAAGATCTCTATTACCGTCTTCATCTCGTGCTCTGGACAACAGCAAGATCCATGCAGCTTGATCCGGAGGATTCCATGAATTCCAGTGTGATCTGGAATGACATAAATTCTTGCAATATTATTTATGAGCTCGACCGACTGCTGATAAAGAACATCTCCTCTGTCATAAAGGCAATGGAGACGCCGTCAGGGGAATCGGAGACAGTCTACAATATTAAGAGTTTTATCGCCCGCACGTATTCCGATCCCGGGCTGTCCATCAAGGATATAAGCGTCTACGCTCATTTGTCCACTTCATATATGTGCACTATGTTCAAGAACGAGACAGGTCGTACTCTCAACCAGTATATTACTGAATTCCGCATGGCAAGAGCTAAAGATCTTCTCGACGATCCGCGCAATAAAATTGTCGAAGTAGCCGGTCAGGTCGGCTACAATGACAGCAATTATTTTTCGAAAACATTCCGCAAATCATTCGGCATGTCCCCGTCCGAGTACAGGGAACAGTCATCGCCGGGAGGTGCGTCTTGAAAGGTCATACTATATGGCAGATACTTGGCCGGGATCTTCCGATTCGGGTCAAGTTCCTTGTTATCAACTTTCTCGTCATGGCAACTACCCTCATCGTGTCGGCTATACTGATTATGAGAGCCTCCACAGCTGTCAGGGAAAATACGCTGTCTGCGGAAAAAGCACTGATCACTCAGTCTGCAAATACACTCTCCGCCACCGTCGACGAAGTATCCACGATATCTGAGACCATAACGTCTTTTCCGTTTCTCAATCAGCTCATTTACAGCGAAGATGTGGCTGAGTTTCTTTCCGGAGAAGATACCGCCATCTATGCCAGCGATTTCTATGGCACGATATCCTCGCTGAAGGATACCCAAATCGTGACGGATATCAGGATTTATCTAAGCCAAGACTACGAATATGTTTATAACAGCTATGACAGGAGCAATCTGTTTCTGCCTATATCGGACATACAGGGCAGTTATTGGTTCGGTATTTTTGCCGGACAGCCTGCTCTCAACCAGCTATGGTGCCCTTCTTTTTATCTGACCAAACACGAAATCAGGGAAAACGGTTCTCTCGCCTTCATAAAAAGACTCGGAGGACGGAACCAGGCGGGTATGTCAGACGCTTATATTGTTGTCTATTTCTCTCAGAATACGCTGACAGACATCATGCTCCAGCGTGAGAATAACAGCAATACGATATACTATCTCATTAACAGCAGAGACAATCTGGTCGCCGCAACAAATGAAGCTGCCGCAGCTCTATACAATCTCTCCTACGTCGATATACCCGAGAAGATTGGAAGTGATGAGGATTTCAGAAAGGTCATGATCCTGAAGCAGTCACTGCTTATGGCCTACAGACCCATCAGGGAAGCGGACTGGAGACTCGTCGTCAGCATACCTGAGAGCGATATCACATCGGCAGAGCGGGAAGTCCTCATCCGCCAGTTCTGGATCTACCTGTTCATCACCGCGCTTGCCCTTGCAATTGAATTTATTCTGTCTACATCCCTCACGACCCGACTTACGGATCTCAGCTCAAAAATGACGGTTCATCCGGCAAACGAACAGGCCGAGCCTCTCGAAAAGCTGCCGGATACAAAAGACCGGGACGAAATAGGTCAGCTTGCCGGGACATATAACCGGATGATTGATCAGATCGAAACATTGATGGATGAACAGGCCGCAACGGCTGACCAGCTCCGCGTAACGGAGGTGAGAGCCCTGCAGGCCCAGATCAACCCTCACTTCCTATAGAATATGCTTGATATGATAAACTGGATGGCTCTGTCCGGCAGCGGCAAGGAAGTGTCGGATGCCGTGCAGAACCTGTCAAAGTTCTACAGACTGTCACTGTCAAAAAAAGAGATCTATGTGACCATCGAGGATGAGCTACGCCACATTGATCTCTATGTTCTTCTTCAAAATATGCGTTTCGATGACAAGATCAGTTTCATTATCGACGTGCCGGACGAGATCATGGAATGCAGTATTCCCAAGCTTGTCCTGCAGCCGATCATAGAAAATGCTCTTCTCCACGGTATCCTCGAGAAAAACACCCGCGAAGGAACGGTCGTCGTCATGGCATGGGAAGAGATGAACGAGATATCCGGAAAAGAGGATATCGTGTTCACTATTTCCGACGACGGCGTCGGCATGTCCGAAGAAAAGCTCAGGGAGCTGAACGAGTCTCTCAAAAACGCGGAGACCCGCACGAAGAACAGCTCTGTGGAAAAAGAAACTGCCGCCGGAGAATCCGCGATTGTGAACGGTTCCGGAATCGCGGTAACCAACACCCACCTTAGGCTGGTGCTTTTATACGGACACGGCTACGGTCTGACCTTCCGATCTGAGGAGGGCAGCGGTACCGAGGTCGAAGTCCGGATCCCGAAGCAGACCGGGGTGACGCGATAAAATCAGTAAGCAGGGGCTGTCGCACAAAGGAGCATCCTCATTACATATAGCAGGCTTCATTTGCAAATGTCTGCTATATGTAATGAGGACGCTCCCGCTGCGACAGCCTCTGTTCACATTATGATATCATACACCCAGATGCTGGCTGAAATTGCCCATGACCTGGTCGAGCTTCACCGTCCAGATGAAAGCCTTCGGATCCGCCGCGCGAAGGACCAGGCGGAAATTCTGCAGCTCGTAGCGGTTCATGACGACCATATGCACGTTATAGGGCTGGTGGCTGTGCTGCCCCTCCGCCTTCCAGGTAGTGACGCCGCGGTGCATCTCGGCGGAGATGACCGGACCGAGGACCGGGATTTTGGAAACGACAAACACAACGACCTTGGTCGTCTGGTAATGAGTTCTGTCAATCATCATGGATGTGATGAGCGAATATACCGCGGAGTAGGCGGCGATCTCAAAGCTGCGGGTGATGGCCGCATAAGCGAAAATAAAGACGTTGATCGACATTGAGATCGAACCGACCGAAAGTCCCGGTTTTTTCTTGACAGCGACCATGCCGACAATATCTGTGCCGCCGCCGGAAGCTCCGCTTCTCAGAAGGAGACCGATGCCGAAACCGTTCAGGGCACCGCCGCACACACAGTTCAGCGCGTGGTCGGAGATGAGCTGCGCTTCCGGTCCCTTAATGACCGTCATGAGCAGGGACTGCATCGTGATGACAGCGATCGTCTTGACCATGAACATTCTGCCGAGCACCTTGTACCCGATGATCATAAGAGGAACATTGAGACACCAGACAAGGATACCGGTCGGATCCGAGCGGAAAGTGAACCCTCCGACTTCCTGAAGAAGATTTCGAATAATCTGAGCGATTCCGGTGAATCCGCCGTTATAGAGGCCTGCGGGCGCAAGAAAGAATTTATAGGCGCCCGCGCAGCAGCATACACCGAGTATGATCTGAAAAACACGCTTAATTTTATCTTCTGTGTAATCCATATATAGTCTCTCCTTATCCGGACTCAGCTGTGAGTCTATTCTATTCAGTTCCGCAATGACCACGGACGTTATCGCCTTCTTCTCGTGCCCTTCCGACCCGCGACCGCGATATGACTAAAAACCGGGGCTGCCGCATATGGCAGTCCCGGTTCTATTATATCAGACAGGTCATTTTCCGTATAGCGGGGAATCCTCGTATGGACGGAAAGTATTTATTTGCCGTGACAATTCAGACAGGCTGTTCTTATTGATGTTTGCGCCGGTTTATGGAATTCCGATGCATCCCGTCTGAACTGTTACAT
>JAFRCB010000181.1 GCA_017404585.1 Lachnospiraceae bacterium | reverse complement strand
GCCCATGACCTGTGGAACTGTCATCCCCGTTACGACAAGTTCATTCATGGCTTTTCGCAGCTTGTCATATCTCGAGAGTTTCGCGATGATGACAACTTTCGACATGCCTGTGTTGAAAGCCGTGAGGGCAGCCGCGTTCGCACCCGCCGCAGAGCCTGCTCCAACAGTTGCGCTGCCGACTCCTATTGCCGCACCGTCTGCTCTCACCACAGAGACAGCCGCGTCGCGCTTTGCCTGCGATGCCTCCTCATATACATCCGTGCCAAGATTCGTGTTCTCATTGACACTCATTGTCATCGTGTTGGAAATATCCATGATTGCAAATCCTGAATAAGCGGACGGAAGGCCGTGCTCTGTCGAATCAAGACCGCTGATTTCTTCCTCTTCCGTCACTCGGAGGCCGACTGTAAGTCTAATAATGCTGAACGCGATATAAATCATAACGACCGTCCATACAGCCGTCACGAGCATGCCGCCAAACTGTTTTCCCAGCTGGAAGAATCCGCCGCCGTAGAAAAGGCCTTCCTGAATACCGGCCTTTGCAAATCCCGGTGCGCTCTCCGTCGCAAAAAGTCCGACTGCGAGCGTTCCCCAGATGCCGTTCAGCATATGGACCGCCACCGCGCCGACCGGATCATCTACGTGAGTCACGTTGTCATTGAACCATACGCCGAACACCACAAGAAGTCCGGAAACTACACCGATGACAGCCGAGCCTGCGCAGTCCGCCACATCACAGGGTGCTGTAATTGCGACAAGTCCTGCCAGAGAAGCGTTCAGGCACATTGATACGTCAGGTTTGCCGTATTTGATCCAGGTAAATATCATACAGGTCACAGTTGCGACCGAAGGGGCGACCGTTGTTGTGAGGAATACAGACCCGAGGGTGGGGACGTCCGTCGCCGCCGCACCGTTGAAACCGTACCAGCCCAGCCACAGAATAAAGACGCCCAGGGCTGCGATGACAAGGTTGTGACCGGGGAACGCGTTGACCTTTGTCACTTTTCCGTTTCTATCTCTGTCGAACTTACCGATTCGAGGTCCGAGCATCCACGCGCCGATAAATGCGCATATACCTCCGACCATATGAATGCAGTTGGAACCTGCGTAATCGTGAAAACCCCACTGTGCAAGGAAGCCGCCGCCCCAGGTCCAGTGCGCTTCGATCGGGTAGATCAGTGCGGAGATGATGGCTGAATAAATACAATAGCTTGAGAACTTTGTTCTCTCAGCCATGGAGCCGGATACGATCGTTGCCGTCGTCGCGCAGAAGACAAGGTTGAAGACAAATGATGAATAGTCGAATGTGCCGTAATGTGTGAACACGTCAAAGCTGAAACTGCCCATGAATCCATGGAGAACATTTTCTCCCAGCATCAGCGACGCGCCGCATATGAACCACATGACCGTGCCGATGCAGAAATCCATAAGGTTCTTCATGATGATGTTGCCCGCGTTCTTAGCTCTGGTGAAACCAGCCTCGCACATTGCGAATCCTGCCTGCATCCAGAAGACGAAGGCTGCTCCGATGAGAAACCAGACAGCGAAGATCTGGTCGTCAAGAACTTTTAAAATCTCAGTTGTTAATTCCATAATAATTCTCCCTCTCATTTGTAGAGTCCCGCATATAAGCCCCCTCGCGAGATTCAGAAAAAAACAATGGCATTTCAAGAGTGAGCTATCTCTTAAAACGCCATTGTTTTACAGTGTTTCGTATTTGCTTATAATTGATTATCTGAGATGTATTTTTACATCCTTGTTTTTGTTTCGAAATCTGCCAGCCGGCTTTCGGCAGTTTCGCGAAACAGAAAAGGCGCCCCGGAATTTCTTCCAAGACGCCCTTGCCTTTTATGTTTTCACATTCTACCGATTACACCCTTTCATGTCAATAGATGAATTGTTCTTAATTCCGTACAATTTTGAAATACTAAATCTGAAGCACCGACAAAAGGTCAGGGCAGACATCCAGCGAAATCTCCTCGCTTCGCTCACGCGGTGCCGCCTCTAACGCCTCCTCAAAGCCGGCTTCAATATCGGCAGCCGTATATCCGTCGTGGTTCACCAGAATCGCATTCACCCCGCAGCTGCCGGCCATCACGATATCCGACCGCATCTCATTCCCGATCATGACGCTCTCCGAAAGATCCAGCTGATGCTTCATAAGAAGCTCTCGCATAAAGCGCGTCTCCGGCTTCTTCATGCCATAATCGGAAGAAATAAATATATCTTCAAAATACTGCGTCAGACCGAGTTCTTCCATCTCAGGCCTCGTAAAAAGGCTCTGGGCATTGGACAGCAGATAAACATGTTTTCCCTCGCGCCTCAGCCCCTCAAGGAGAGCAATCGTGTCCGGATACAGCTCGAACTTGATTCTTGAGATGACCCGGAACGCATACGCAAATGCGCTGCACCACCGATCAAGCACCTCCCCACTCCATTCTCTCGGATCGCCCCAGATTCCATCATTTCTGGATACAGGCGAGGAAAGAAGCAGCTCCTTAAATACGTCTCCCAGCTCAATTTCGGGGAATTCGGTGCCTAGCTCATTTGCGAGACTGACCTCATTTTCATGAATCAGCTGTCTGTACCTTGTACGAAGTTCCGTAGGTTCATACACAGCACCATAGGCGTCCATGATTGCCGCGATGCGCCGCCAGAAATCAATCGGGTTCTGGTCTGTGTGAATATCGATCAGGGTGGCGTAGAGATCAAAAATGTAATTCGTGTATCTCATAGTTCTATTCTCCTGCATCCCGGTAAAGCGCTGTAATACTGCTCTTTAGAATAAGTATATCATATGACGAGTTAGGGACGGTTCTTTTCACGTGAAAAAT
>JAFRCB010000180.1 GCA_017404585.1 Lachnospiraceae bacterium | reverse complement strand
GAAAAGCGCGGTTTCTTACGAAAATATCGGCGGTCTTGTCTATGATATAGCTGGATGTTTTGCCCCTGCAGGAGTATCTGGCGTGAAAGTCCTCAGGCATCACTTCCGCTGAAATAATGCGTATGTCTCCCGGAGCCCCGCTCCTGCCTTCTCCTCCGGCTCCGAACCTGCGGTTCATGACCTCGGGGAGTTTCTCTACGGGCATGTTCGAATTCCACTCGAAAGTCGCGCACTGGCCAAGCGCGTGCACTCCCGCGTCGGTCCTGCTGGTACCGTGGATATGTACTTCCTCGCCGGCGATGTACCTAAGCACATGCTCTATCTCGCCCTGAACGGTACGTACATCTGGCTGTATCTGCCATCCGCAGAAGTCCGTGCCGTCGTATTCTATTTTGATCAGTACGTTTGCACCCATTGTGTGAATGACCTCTGCGTTCTCAGAACAGTTCCATCAGCAGCATGTCGCCCGTGTTGAAGAGAAAAAGGAAGTATATCGTCACCGCGGCGCATGCCGGCGGGAGCATCGGATTCCTGTCTTTTATGCTGCCCTTTTTCGCCGCGATGAGCACCGTGGAGTAAACAGCAAAGAACAGAGTTGTCAGTATGAAAATGATGGCTATTCCGGTTCTGCCCGGCACCAGTCCCATGCAGGTGAAGAACATTATATCCGCGCCGCCGATGCTTCCCGTTCTGAAGAGAAGCAGTCCCAGAAGGAGGATCGCCAGTGATATTCCAAGACCCAGAGCAGCGCCTGCTGCAGGTTCCCACCAGTTCTCATGGTACTGGACGAATGCCGCCGCGGATATCGCGAGCATTATGCTGAACTCGTCAGGAACTACCCTGTACATCTGATCAGCCATAGCCATCTCGAGGACTATAAACAGCACACAGAGGACCGAAATCTCGTAAGAAAGACTCCCGCCCCTTATTGCAAGATAAACGCCTGTAATCGCAAAATAGCCCGTAAAAGCGTACTTCCATGGACTGCTCGGGATCCTCTGGCGGCCGGCATTGTCAGCTTCAAGGAGCTTCAGCGGGAGCACCCTGCGGGGTTCTCCCGGCACGGTGCCTGACTGGTCCTCATCGTAATCCTCGAACCACCGCGGTTTTATGCGATTAAACGCGACAACACTGCCGTTGCCAAATAATATGGCCAGAACGGCAGCGGTGACTATTCGTGCTATTAGAGCCGCGCTGTATTCCATCCGGTAAAGTCATGCCCCCTATTTGAGGCAGCTGTCCAGGAATTCACGCATGTCTGCGTAGACCTGATCCTTGTCGGTCTCGTTGAGGATCTCATGCCTGTCATCGTCGTATATCTTAATGGACACGTCGCACTTTGTGTTTTCACTGTAGACCATGAATGTCTTGCGCACGCCTTCTCCCCATGCTCCTACAGGGTCTTCCGCGCCCGAAGTGATCAGGATAGGCAGTCCCTCAGGAAGCTTTTTCATGCGTTCAATGTCATGAGCCTTCTGCATGCCGCAGAACATGTGATAATACGCATTCGGAGTGAAGTGGAACGTGCACCACGGCTGGTTTCTGTACCAGTCGACTATCTTTTCGTCTTTTGTCAGCCAGTCGGAAATGGTGCGTGGATTTTCGATCTTCTTGAGGTAAGAGCCGAAGGACATGCCGTCAATGATCTTTGCCGGCTTGCCGACCTTATTGGTGCCGAGCATCCTTGCGACCGCCTTTCCTGCCGCCAGTACAGGAGCCGGCTGCCAGCCGGTACCCATTACGATGACGCCCGAAAGGCCTTTCGCATAGTCAGCACCGTTCTCAGTGATGTACTGTCTGATCAGGAACGATCCCATGCTGTGTCCGAGCATAAGATACGGCAGATCCGGGAACTCCTTCTGCATCATCTCTCTGAGGCGGTGGATATCTGCGATGACCCATGCGTTTCCTTCCTTTCCGAAGTAACCATGGTATTCATCGGACTGCACCGAGGCACCGTGTCCGATGTGGTCTTCACCTACTACCATATAGCCGTGCTCTGTCAGGAATGCAGCAAATCCGTCATATCTGTCGATGAACTCGACCATGCCGTGGATTATCTGCAGTATCGCTTTCGGTTCGCCTTCCGGTTCCCATCTGATCGCATGGATCTGAGTCTTTCCGTCAGTCGAAGGATAGTAGAATTCTTTTTTAGTCATGATTCACCTCGCGTTTTACGGGTCTGGCTCCGTGGTACTGATAAAACTGCGTTTCTATTGTTCCATTATACAACTTTCTGCGCCTGTCCGCCTTACGTCCGAGTTCTTTTTCAAGAGACTTGTCGGATGTGATGAGGAAGAACGACCAGTTCGGGCAGTCTTCCATTATTCTGCGGATATGCGCGTAAATGGCTTTGATGGCATCATCGTTTCCGATGCGCTTTCCGTACGGAAGATTGGATATGACGACGACGTGATCATCCTTTGATGCGCCTTTAGGGATCCCCGCGCCGGGCTCCCAGCGGGTCATGTCCATTCTTACGATATCTATGTCATCGGATTCGCCGGCCTCATCCGCGTTTTCCTTAGCCGCGCGGACGGCCCTCGGATCGATGTCCATTGCTGTGATGTGAAGTTCTCCGTCCGCGCCCTCTCCGGCGGCCTCATAGGCCAGCCGCCGCTCCTCCTTCCAGAGGCCGGCGCCGGTTATTTCCCAGTCCTCAGAGGCGAATGACCTGCCGAGACCCGGTGCTATATTGCGCGCGATGAGGGCGGCTTCTATAGGTATGGTGCCTGAGCCGCAGCACGG
>JAFRCB010000179.1 GCA_017404585.1 Lachnospiraceae bacterium | reverse complement strand
CCCCGTCTGAAATCGTTAAGAAGGTTGTTTCAAAATTCGCTCTTGATGAAGCGGAAGCTTGGGAATATGTTAAGGCTGCAATGGGTGTGCAGCAGCAGTAATATGGATACATGTCCCGAAAGTGAGTATAAATGGTCCATATATGAAACCGGCGCAGATTCAACTCAGATTCTGCGCCGGTGTTTAGCAACTATAAAAAATTACATATAAATCATTAATGAGGCATAAATATGACACATTCTTTCAACAAACACGATATCACGCGCGACGCATGCATGCTCCGCGGGCCGCTCAGGCGGCAGGGGTATGACTGGTGGTGGCACTCGCTGACCGCCAGGGACGAAAACGGTGCGGAAAAGCCCTTCTTCATTGAATTTTATGTGTGCAACCCGGACCTCGCGGAGGATGAGCCGGTCCTGGGACAGCTTCCTGCAAATGCAGCCACCGGCAAAAAGCCCTCCTACCTCATGATTAAAGCCGGATGCTGGGGTGAGGACCATTGCCAACTTCACCGGTTTTTTGCGTGGAAGGATGTAAATATGCATGCCGATGCACCCTTCTCTATCGATGCAGCCGACTGCCACGCTTCGGAAACCCGCATTGCGGGAAGCATCAAAATCACAGCGGAGGAGGCCGCAGCCCACCCGGAGTGGATGTGTGATGCGGGGGAGATGAGCTGGGATCTGCAGGTAGACAAACAGATTGCATTTAATGTCGGCTATGGAGCGAGTAAGCCGCTGAGGGACATGGAGGCATTTGCAATGTACTGGCATGCCGAGGGCATGAAGAGCGCATTTTCGGGCACGATTATGCTTAATGGTAGAAAATATACCGTGACGCCGGACACCTGCTACGGCTATGCGGACAAGAACTGGGGACGCGATTTCACAAGCCCATGGGTGTGGCTGTCATCAAACCACCTGGTAAGCAAAAAGACCGGAAAACAGCTCATGAACTCCGTCTTCGATATCGGGGGCGGCAGGCCGAAGATCTATTTTGCGCCGCTGGATCGGCGACTCCTCGGCGTCTTCTACTACGAGGGTAAGGAGTTTGACTTCAATTTTTCAAAGGTGTGGCTCGATGTGAGGACAAAATTCTCATTCCGCGAGGATGAGGAGCGGGTCTACTGGCATGTTGTGCAGGAGAATGTGCATGCAGTGATGGATACGATGATTATTTGCGAGAAAAAGGACATGCTGCTTGTAAACTATGAAGCCCCCGACGGAAGCAAGAAGCACAACCGGCTCTGGAACGGCGGCAACGGATTCGGAGTCGTGAAGCTGTACGAGCGGAAGCATGGAGGACTGGAGCTCATTGATGAGATCGAGGCGACGCATGTCGGCTGCGAGTATGGGGAATATGACATAGAGCAGTAAAGCGAGCTAAGACAGAACGACGTAAGCGGGCAGATCCGATTTGGATCTGCCCGCCTTTTATGGGTCTCATTGCCCGTTCATTTCATCTTATCTGAGGTATTCAGCGTTTACATAGCCTGTCTTGTCAACTGACGGAGCGTAGACTTTTGCGTAGCCGGATCCGTTCACGTTGCTGTTCAGAACCTTAACCGTCTCACCATTGTAGAGCTTTGCGATCTCGTTTCTCTCATCGTAGCATGTATCTGTCCTGAGTGCGAGATAATGCTTTGTGCCGCGGACTGTCTTGTAAACCGCTGTGCTTGCCGGCTTGCTGGAAGAAGCCTGCTTTGACTTTGAGAGGTATGCGCCGTATACATATCCGTCGGAGTCAACTGACGGAGCGTAAACCTTTACCCAGTCACCGACTGTGCCGATGATGGTCACCTGCGCGTTCGGTGCGAGCTTCGCGATCATTGCTGCGTCGGAATCCGGACCGGTTCTCAGAGCGAGGAAGTCATTTACATTGCAGTAACGTGTTGCGCCGTAGAGGCTCTTGTCGAGGGAGTTGACTGTTGCGTTCTTTCTGTCCATCTCGATCGGTCCGTGGCTGTCGCACGCGATGTTACCATCGGCGTCAGCGTAGTAATACTTGCCTGTGTCGTGGCTGTAATAATACTTGTAACCATTCTCATAGATGGCTTCGAAGCCGTCACTTGCCATGACCACTGTTGCTGCCGGTGCGATTGCTGCTGTTGCTGCTGTGACTGCGATTATTGTGCTGATAACGATTTTTCTAAGTGTATTCTTCATGGTTTTTCTCCTCAAATTCTTTTTATAATTTCATATTTTGTCTTCTGTCTTTTTCAGCGGGCTTCCTTGTGCCCTTACATCTATATATACGAGTGTTTTTGGGGGAGGGACAAAAGAATTTGCAAAACCAGCTGCAGCGCCATGGACCGGGATAGCTGTATGATTCAGATGCTATTATACTACGACAATACTTTAATGAACCTCCACGCCCATGCGGTGCGACAGCTCCTATGGACGTGGTACACTGCTGCTACGCTTGATAGAGGTACCCAACATCTTATGGACAAAAAGAAAAATCCTGCCGGCTCAGTGGATCTGCTTCACGGACCGATTCTGAGAAGCCTTATCATCTTCATGCTGCCGGTATTTATATCCAATATATTTCAGCAGTTCTACAATGTAGCCGACACCGCGCTGGTGGGCAACTACCTGGGTGAAAATGCGCTCGCCGCAGTCGGATCGGTCTCCTCGATTTTTGAGTTTCTGGTATTCTTCTCACAGAGTCTGGGTGTCGGCCTGTCCATCGTTGTCGGAAGGGAATTCGGCAAGGGCGATATGGACAGGCTGAAGCGGGCGGTGGCGGGATCGATCGTCGTCGGAGCTGTCGTCTGTTTTATACTCACGACGCTGGTAATTCTCGGCATGAGGCCCTTCCTGGTCCTCATTAAAACACCCAAAGAGGTCCTGCCGGATTCATATGCCTATATCAGCGTGATCGGTACATTCATCATAGTGATGTTCATCTACAACCTGTGTTCCGGAATTCTGAGAGCCATCGGGAATTCAGTCATGCCGCTGCTCTTTTTGATCTTCTCCTCGGCGCTGAATATAGTTCTCGATATTGTCATGCTCAGGGTCCTCCATATGGGAGTCGTCGGCACGGCGATTGCGACGGTGGCCGCGCAGGGAGTCTCCGCAGTATGCTGCTTTATCTATATTGAGCGACGCGTGCAGCTGATCATCCCCGAGAAGAAGCACTTCAGGTACGACCGCGCGCTCTACACGGAGCTCGCTTCCCAGGGAATCGCGATGGCGAGCATGGGCTCAATCGTCAATATGGGCTCGATCATTTTGCAAATAGGCATCAACAGTCTCGGTGCAACCATCATCGCCGGTCATGTGGCGGCCCGAAAGATATATTTCATCCTCCTGACGTTCAGTTCTGCGATGTCAACAGCAGTTGCAAATTTCGTCTCTCAAAACAGAGGAGCCAATAACCGCGACAGAATTCTCGAGGCAATCAGACAGAGCCACATATTTAATGTCGTAACGACGGTGGTCATGGTCATATGCATGCAGTTCTTCGCAAAATCTCTGGTCGCGCTGATCTCCGGATCGGACAATGAGACCATTCTGAGGAACGGAACCGCTTATCTGCAGTTCTGCACATTCTTCTTTGTCCCGCTGCTGGAGATCCTGATCCTGAGGAATTCTCTGCAGAGCCTGGGCTCTAAGATTATCCCCATGATCTCGAGCGGAATTGAGCTGGCGGGTAAAATCCTGTTTACGCTCGTATTCATACCGAAGTTCGGCTACAATGCGGTCATTGCGTGCGAGCCAATCATCTGGGTCGTGATGGCGGTTCAGCTGCTCTATGCATTCTACAATGATCCGTATATCTCAGTGTCAGATTCATTGTGAGATGGGGCTGTCACATTGGATGGTCAGTGTCACCGCTATGTATGGCAGATATAGGCAAATGATGTCTGCCATATATAGTGGTGACTCGCCTTAATGCGACAGCCCCAACAAATCGGCGCGGGTCCACGTGGAACCCGCGCCGGTTATTATCATTTTCAATTTTAATTATCTGAGGTATTCAGCGTTTACATAGCCTGTCTTGTCAACCGACGGAGCGTACACCTTCGCGTAGCCGGATCCGTTCACGTTGCTCTTCCGATCTAAAAT
>JAFRCB010000178.1 GCA_017404585.1 Lachnospiraceae bacterium | reverse complement strand
TGTCAGGACCACGGCTTTTGACTGGCTTGTAGTTCCGGATGTAAAAAATATCAGATTGCCCTCTTCTCCGTCTTTGTGCCTGGGAAGCGCGGAAATATGCCGCCCTTTCGGTCGGCTTTCACACAGATATTCATAAAGCTCGCTGTCGCTGCAGTGTATGCTGTCGGGACATACCATTTTGGTGATGGCGGAAAGCGTCTCGTCATTTAGAGATTTATCAGCCAGCACCGTATCACAGCCGGCAATCGCGCATGCGATTATATTAACGACGGTACGGACCTCGTGATCCGTCACGATCAGACGACGCACTGTTTTTTCACTGCGGATCTTATCTGCTTCCCGCCTGATGAGGTCGGAAAGCCCACTGAATGAAATTGAGGATATTGGATCACCAAAGAAGAGGGCAGGGGCACTGCTGTGCGACCAGTCCGCAAGGAGTTCTGAAAAAGTTCTATAAATCTGCATGGGAAATCCTCATTACATTTGGCCATATTGCTGATTATATTTTAATACATTCGGGAAATTCCTTCCACAAAAAAACAGGTATTTGACTGATAAAGTAAGAAATACTATAATGTGTTGCGATATGAAGACCATCAGAACAGGAAAATAAGGGGGACTTGGCATGAGAGACAGAATTATAAAAAAAAGCCTGACGGTCATACTGGTGTTATGTCTTATGAGCAGCATTCCGGTGTATGCGGCTGATGCACCGGATGAGGAAATCCTCATCAATGCTGCGCCGGAGCTGGTCGGAGAAAAACTCGCGGAGAGCGCTTCGGAGGACGTGTCAGAGGAGAACTTTTCAGGGATAACTGATGTATCAGGGGAAGAATCCGAACAGGCAGAGACTGACGCCCGGATCGTAAGTGAAGAGGATCGTGAAGAACCGGAAGTGCATGATGTGTTACAGATTCCCGAAGAACTTACAGGTGCCTACTGGTATTACTTCATCGAGACCGGAACTCAGTATGATTTCAAATGCTACAATATAACGGACTATAACTGCTATATGTTTACACCGGAAACGGAAGGGACGTATCGTGTGGATGTGATGAACACGACCGGTCAGGTACACGGGACTGTGTATACTTCCGAAGATGCCATTTCCATGCAGGAAACCAATTGCTGGACCGACTATCATGATGAGAACGGGTACCACATTACTATCAGATTGAAGGCCGGCCTGAAATATGTTTTCCGCATATCTCCCGATAAAGACAGTACCGATAAAGGAAAATTCCGGATCAATAAGATGACTAAGGAAGTAGCATCGGCAACCGCTGCTTTAAAAAGCGGAAGATACCTGACGGTAGGAAGTCCTGAGGAGGGTGCATGGCGTGTGAACGGTGACGGGAGCACAGATCGCACTGTGTGGGAATTCAAGCCGGAAAAGCTCCTTGATCTCTATACAGTTAATATTACATTCACTGATGGATCAAAACTTAAGTGGTCGTATTCAGATAACGGAGCGTTTGTCGGTTCGACCTACTTTATTATGAGGGCAAAACAGGATACTGACGACTGGGCGGTCGGCGAGACTGCCTACTGTGATCTCTGGTTCTGTGATGCCATCGGAGATCTGCGGGTCGAAATCCCGTATCTTCTGTTCACAGATGTTCAGGATCCGTCAAATCCGTATTATAAAGCCATATACTGGGCTGCTTCGAACGGAATAACAAAAGGGTACAGCGACAATACTTTTGGGATCAATAAGACCTGCACCCGGGGTGAAGCTGTCATGTTCCTCTGGAGACTCATGGGCAGGCCGGAGCCGAAGGCGCAGGCAAAGAGCCCGTTTTCAGATGTCAGTAAAAAACATGCCTTCTATAAAGCTATCCTGTGGGCTTCCCAGAAGGGGATCACCAAGGGCTTCGGCGACGGCACGTTCGGAATCAATAAAAAATGTACCCGTGGCCAGATCATGATGTTTATCTGGAGGGCTAAGGGCATGCCGGCTCCGAAGAATGTCGCCAAGTCTCCGTTCAAGGATGTTCCTAAAACGCATGTATTTTATAAAGCCATTCTATGGGGATCACAGAAAAAGGTCACCAAGGGCTTTGACGACGGCACATTCGGTGTTGACAAAAACTGTACACGAGGTCAGATCGTAACCTTCCTGTACCGAATTAAATAAGCATGATCCGCAGGCTGCATTCTGCGGACGATCGGGTTTCAGATATGGTCATTAAGCTCGAGCGTCCGTATGAGATGCAGCCTGTATTTTTCTGCCATAGCCTGTGCCTCGCCGAGCGACCACGGATTCCACACCATATCCGGGGAATGGGCATCGGCACCGAAAATCACGTCACAGCCCACTTCGCCGGCAATTTCCCAGAATTGCGGGTTCGGGTAATTCCTGCCGTCATAGAGCCCGAGAAAGTTGAGCTCAAGCGGTATGTTAAGAGCTTTGGCACTCTCGCAGAGTTCACGCATATATCTGTCATATACTTCGGCGGAACCGATGAAATTGAAGAGGTCGGGGTGGGCAAAATACGCGAAACGGCCGGTCGCCATTGCTTCTTTTGTCTGATCGACATAGCGGGCGAGCTTTTTCTCGCTTGCCGTCGGCATGCCGCTGTAGGAATCGCCGCGCTCGTTTCCGAGGAAGTGCTGTCCGAGCAGCAGGTACTCGATCGGATAGTCATCGAGAAGTCGGAGCAGGTCGCTGAAATATGCCGGATAGTACTCGGCCTCGAGACCGATGTGGATTTCGATATCGTCACGGTACTCATCCCTGAGCATCTCCAGCGTCATAACATAATCATCGAGCTGGTCTGTGTGCATACGGAATCCGGATGTATATCCGTCGGGAAAGGATAGGGCGTGTGATCGGAGAATCCCAGTATTCTGATTCCGTGATCGATCGCATTCTCGATGTAATCGCGCTCGGTCCCCGACGCGTGACGGCATCGCCAGGTGTGCGTGTGATAGTTGGCTTCCATTTTGAGATCTTCGGTTTTGTAAGCTTTTGATTTTCCTAACATACGTTTTATGAATCTTTCCGGGTGTATGACCATGATTCACTCCTCCATATAAGTATGATACTTCCCCTGAGTCTTATGTGACAAGCAATATAAGAAAAGTAAGAAGAATTTCGCGTCATTATTTTGCCGGGAAGGATGCGTTCTTGCTTTAATCCCTATTAGATGGCGCCATGTGTAAAGGTCCGGACTTGAGGACCCATGAAGGATCCGGTGCGACATCCTTTTTGGCAGCACCAACCAGGTAGAGAGAGGCGTGCTGGTACGAGTAAGATCTTGCCGGGTGCAAGAACACGGAGCACGAAGTGCGGAGTGTTCGCGGTGCGATGATCGAGTAGGGGGATTCCACCTGCTCGATCGCAGGCGTGAGGATAAATGGTAGAATTTTACGGAATTATGCCGGAAAATGGTAGGATATTACGGACTTTGATAAAATCCATTTACATAACATTCCTTTTCTGATACTCTCTTTTCACGAAAGAACGAACAACATTTCCACCTGTTTTCCCGGTCCGAGACAACTGAACATGTATATCCGGCTATAGACTAAGGCATGACCGCCCGAGCAAAAGCGTGGATACAGCAAGCCTGTGTACCCCGGTACATGGGTTTCTTAAGTGCACTCATAAGCAGAAAATGCAGCTACAGAAAGGAGCATTTATGCAGGATCTCTACAGGAGTCTTCGAAAAGAGCTGATGGCCCGCCTGGCTCTGGCGGGTGAAGTTTCCGACAAACAGATCAAAGAGATAATTACTGAGCTGGTCATAGACGCAGGAAAAGAGCGCTATATGACCCTGGAGGCGCGTTCCGACATCTCAAAAGAGCTCTTCTACTCCGTACGCAAGCTGGACGTACTGCAGGATCTCATTGATGACCGGCAGGTCACCGAGATCATGGTCAACGGTCCGGACTGTATCTTTGTGGAACGGGCGGGAAAGCTCACTCGCGTAAAAAGCAGATTTTCTTCTCCGGAGAAACTTGATGACGTCATACAGCAGATCGTCGGCAAGGTGAACCGTGTGGTTAATGAGAGCAGTCCTATCGTAGACGCGCGGCTGCCGGATGGAAGCCGCGTGAACGTGGTCACAGCTCCGGTCGCGCTCGAGGGACCTATCCTCACGATTCGAAGATTTCCTGAGGTGCCTATTACCATGGATAAGCTGATCAGTTACGGAAGCATCACCGGGGAGGCGGCAGTTTTTCTGGAAACGCTGGTCATGTCGGGTTATTCCATCATCGTAGGGGGTGGGACAAGTGCAGGCAAGACGACTTTTCTCAATGCATTGTCCAATTATATACCGAAGACGGAGCGTATTATTACCATAGAGGATAATGCGGAGCTGCAGATTCAGGGCGTTCCGAATCTTGTACGCATGGAAGCCAAGCAGGCCAACATGGAGGGAAATGCGGAAATCACAATCCGTGATCTGATAAAGTCGAGCCTTCGAATGAGACCTGACCGCATTATCGTGGGAGAGGTGCGCGGAGGGGAGGCTGTCGATATGCTGCAGGCATTTAATACAGGACACGACGGATCTCTCTGTACCATCCACGCCAACAGTACGTATGACATGCTCTCGCGCCTCGAGACCATGGTCCTCATGGCATTTCCCCTCCCGCTCGCGGCCATCCGCCGCCAGATTGCCTCGGGCGTCGATATCCTGATCCATCTGGGACGCCTTCGTGACCACTCCAGAAGAGTACTCGAGATCGCCGAGGTGGACGGTATGGACAGGGATGAAGTCAGGATCCATAGTCTGTTTTCGTGGAGCGATGAGAAAGAAGTGCTCGAAAAGACCGGAGAGCTCTCACACCGCCTGAAACTGATAAGGAGCGGAGCTGCGGCCAAGAAGTGACGTGGCAGAGGCAGCGGTAACAGGTCACGGCATTACGGCGGGAAAGGACGGGAGAAATGAAATACAGAAGAGCTGGCGGTGACAAAATCGAAAGGTCATCGGATAAAAAAGCCTGTAAAAGGACCGAATCTTTATCTGTAAAGAAGAGCAGCAGCGGAATTCCGGGCAGGAGAAACTGCAGGAAAAAAGGTTTCGGCGGATTGCCAAGAGAGTATTTGGAGGGAGGAACTCTGGGAGCGCTGCTTGTCCTTGCCGTGAATTTTCTCTTCTATCGGAGATGGTGGATCACTTTCCTCCTCGTACCGCTCGGAGTCTACGCTGCGAGGATGCATATAAAATCGCGTCTTGAGAATAAAAAGCGGCAGCAAAGGAGCGAGTTCAGAGAGGCCCTCGGCTGCCTTTCGGTCTCTCTGCGCGCGGGATACTCCGTTGAGAACGCGATCAGGGAGACCGCCGGGGATCTGGCCGATATTCTGGGACCCGAGGCCGACATGACGAGAGAATTTGCATATATTTATTCTCAGCTTCTGGTCTCGGTCCCGGTCGAAGCACTGCTCCTTGATTTTGCGGCAAGATCAGATTCGGAGGACATTGAGTCATTTGCGGCAGTGTTCTCTGCAGCAAAAAAGACCGGAGGAAGTCTGGTGGATATTATCTCGCGGACTGCCCGCATTATCAGCGATAAGATTGATGTCGAAAGGGAGATCGAGACGTCTCTTGCCGCCAAAAAATACGAACAGAGGATCATGTCGGTTATGCCCTGCGGAATTATTATCTATATGGAAGCTGCCTCTCCGGGATTTCTTGACGTCATGTACACGACGACGTTCGGCTTTCTGACTATGACCGGCTGTCTTCTGGTTTATGCGGGTGCAGTTTACTGGGGGGCGAAAATAGTTGATATTAGAGTATAGGAGGTCATTATGAGAATGCTGATGATTCACGCCGCTGTATGTCTCGGATTTGCCGTACTTTTTGTGTGGAGCGGAGGTACATTTGCAGCAGCTGCTTCACGCATCAACAGATTGCTGCTTGACCCGCTGGACCTTTCCGATGCATCGGTGCGTACAGCCCTCATCATTATTTTTGCCGCAAATATTCTCGGCGCATGCGCCCTGGGGAGCGAATGGTCAAGCAGCACGGTCCGAGACGGCTATCTGGTCCGCGAAGAATATGGAGGGACTTCATATACGGAAAATCTCGAGGTCGATGTGGGAGGAGAGAAGGAGAGTGTTGCACTGAGCGTCCCACCGCGGATCAGAACGGAGAAAGAAGTGTCAGCACTTCTTGCCGCTGCGTGTGCGGACCTTCCGGACATTGTCCTTGGAGGGATGCCCGCCTCGCATGTGGACAGGGACCTTCTGCTGGTCAACAAGCTTGGCGATGAAGGAATAACAGTATCGTGGATGACAGGCAACCCGTCTGTAATCGACTGGGACGGAAAGATTTGCCGTGATGTGACGCCGGCAGGCAGTGATGTGCGTCTTTCAGCAGAGCTTTCCCTAGACGGATATACGAGAGAACTTACCATGGATGTCACGGTCTATCCCAGGAACCTTACACCTGCGGAAAAGCTGCGCGACGATGTGGAGCGCGCGGTTGATGCTGAAAATGCTTCCTCAACCGGTGATGAAAAGCTCCTCCTTCCGGGGCAAATTGACGGAAGGCCTGTCAGTTGGTCCATGCCCGACTCGTCGACCGGACTTATGATCCTGATAATGGGAATACTTTCATCTGTTCTTTTTCTTTTCTCAAGGATACAGAACCGGGGGATCGAACTTGATAAGAAGAGACAGCAGCTTATGTGCGATTATCCCAATGTCATAAGCTACCTTGTGCTTCTTCTCAATGCGGGGATGAGCATGCGTATGGCATTTGCAAGACTTGCTTCAGATTACAGGAAGAGTCTCGACAGGGGAGGGCAGGCAAAAGTGGGCTATGAAGTTATCGCATATGCTTCCGCCGAGATGGAAAAAGGCGTCTCTGAGATTGATGCATACATGCACATCGGACGGAATACGCCGGAGATACGGTATAAAACATTTTCAACACTGCTTGTGCAGAACCTGCGAAAAGGAAGCCGGGAACTCACCGGTATTCTTGAACGGGAAGCGGCGGAAGCATTCGAGGAAAGAAAAAAGCAGGCACGGATCATGGGAGAACAGGCCGGAACTAAGCTCATGTTTCCCATGCTGCTCATGCTCGGCGTTGTTCTTGTGATCCTTATGGTGCCTGCTTATCTGTCTTTTCAGTGATTATCAGTGCTTATCAGTCTTATTTCTTATCAAAACGTCCCGCTTCGGCTGCTACGATCCCGTTCAGTGCGAGGACGCCGATCAGGTTGGGGATGACCATGAGACCGTTGAACATGTCGGACATATCCCATACAAGGGTTACCTTCAGCATGGAGCCGATCAGGATGCAGATGACGACAATAATGGAGTATGGCATTACGGCCCTGGCTCCGAACAGGTCGGTGACATTCTGCTTGCCGAAGAAATACCATCCAATGATCGTGGAGAAAGCGAAGAAGAGGAGGCAGACCGCGACGAACATGTTGCCGAATGTACCGAATCCGGACTCGAACGCTTTCTGGGCGAGGGCTGTTCCTGTCAGATCTCCCAGCGGTTCATAGACGCCCGATGTCAGGATGACCAGGGCGGTCATATTGAGAACGACGAATGTATCGATGAAAACACCGACCATAGCGGTCTCACCCTGCTCAGCGGGATGTTCGACGCGGGCCAGTGCGTGAGCGTGCGGTGTAGAACCCATGCCGGCTTCATTGGAGAAGAGACCTCTCGCAATACCGAAGCGGACAGCAGCTTTGACAGTGAGACCTACCGCTGCACCTCCGAGAGCCTGCGGGCTGAAAGCACCGATAAATATTGAGGCTATTGCTCCGGGCAGATTTCCGATATGGATGATGATCAGGATCAGGCTTCCTATGATGTAGAGAATTGCCATGATCGGAACGACTTTCTCGGTGAAAGATGCAATTCTGGAAAGGCCGCCGATAAAAATGAAACCGGCAATCAGAGCACAGATGACTCCCATGACAGCCTTCGGGGCGCCGAAAGCGGTGCTAAAAGCTTCGCTGATCGAGTTGGACTGGACCATATTGCCCATAAAGCCCAGTGCAAGTATGATTGCCACAGAGAAGACGCCGGCGAGGAACTTGCCGAAGGCTCCGCTGAAGGCAGCGCGGATATAATAGGCCGGTCCGCAGATCACCTGCCCATCTTCATCTCTTGTCTTTGTTTTCTGTGCAAGAACTGCCTCTGCATAGATAGTTGACATTCCGAAACATGCGGACAGCCACATCCAGAAGAGAGCGCCCGGTCCGCCGGACACGATGGCTGT
>JAFRCB010000177.1 GCA_017404585.1 Lachnospiraceae bacterium | reverse complement strand
CGCGAAAGGAGTGATGACGATATTCAAATATCTTATCTACCTTGTTTTCGGTATCGCGCTCATTCTGGTTTCTCATATGGCTCCGGTGATGGCTGCATTTGCAGACACAAACCCGAACCTTGCCCGCAACAGCGTGTATTTGGCATCCAAGAACCCCGTCAGAGCCCTTGCGATCGCAGCTTTGAACATCGGTCCGATCATCCTGACCTACTATGATCTTCAGAGGCTGCCGCTGTATGCATTCATGTGGGCTGTTTTCGGGTTCGGGGCTATCGCGATGATCGTGTCGAAAATGCTTATAAAGGATTTTAATGTGTATCTCCCGGAGCTCGATGAGTTCGGATATCCGGTCGAGAAAGACCGGGAAGACGGGGAGATGCCCGATCTGTAATTTTTTGATATTGCGTACAGCGCAATAGATTTGAACCTAACTAAAAAGGAGGACAATATGCCGATAATTTTTCATGAGGAGCAGAGGATTTTCCATCTGACCAACAAGTATGTCAGCTACATTATCCGCGTGATGGAAAATGACCAGCTGGAAAACCTGTACTATGGTAAGCGAATCCATGACAGGGAGGATTTTGCAAATCTCCATGAGACGTGCTGGAGATCCCAGATGTCCATCGTGATGCCCGATCCGTCAAATCTGTCTATGCATTACGCCCGTCAGGAGTATCCGTTCTACGGTACAGGCGACTATCGCTCGCCGGCAGCGACTGTTCTGCAGAAGAACGGCAGCCGCGTGGTCGATTTTAAGTTTGAATCTTTCTCCATACGGCCGGGAAAACCCGAGCTTCCGGGACTGCCGGCGACATATGTCGAGTCTATAGACGAGGCCGACACACTTGAAATCACGCTGGTGGATAAGCTTTCCGGAACGGAACTCGTTCTCTCTTACACTATTTATGAAGATTATCCGGTCATCACAAGACATGCAAGATTCCTGCAGGTCGGCGATGACCCGGTCGTGCTTGAGCGCGCCCTATCCATGAGCGTTGAGTTCCTTGATATGGACTATGAGATGGTCCAGCTCAGCGGAGCCTGGGGCCGTGAGAGATATGTCCACACAAGAAAGCTGGATATGGGAATTCAGAGCATCCAGGGACTTGCGGGGACGACGGGAGGAGCGGAGCAGAATCCATTTGCAGCATTAAAGAGAAAAGAGACGATTGAGAAGGCGGGGGAAGTTTACGGATTCTCGCTCGTCTACAGCGGAAACTTCCTCGCCCAGGTCGAAGTGTCCACGTTCGACATGACGAGGGTCACGATGGGTATTCATCCGGAGAATTTTGCCTGGAAACTTGAGAAAGGTGAGACGTTTGTCACGCCGGAAGTTGTCATGGTCTACTCCGACAAGGGCATGAACGGGATGAGCCAGGTCTTCCACAGGCTGTACAGAACGAGACTCGCCCGCGGTGAGTGGAGAGATAAGGAGCGCCCGATCCTGCTCAATAACTGGGAGGGGACCTATTTCGATTTCACGGAGGAGAAGCTCCTTGCGATGGCGAGGAAGGCCAAGGAAGTCGGCGTTGAACTCTTTGTCCTCGACGACGGCTGGTTCGGCACAAGAAATGATGACTTACGAGGCCTCGGTGACTGGTTCTGTAACATGGAGAAGCTGCCATCCGGCATAAACGGTCTTTCGGAGAAGATGGAGGAGATCGGAGTCAAGTTCGGTCTATGGTTCGAGCTTGAGATGGTCAATAAGGACAGTGATCTCTACCGCGCGCACCCGGACTGGATCATCCATGTGCCCGGGCGCTACCAGTGCCAGGCAAGACACCAGCATGTGCTGGATTATTCAAGACCGGAAGTGGTCGACTATATCCACGATATGGTCGCGAAGATTCTCTCCGAGTCCAGGATTTCTTATATCAAATGGGATATGAACCGCTACATGACCGCCCCGTTCAGCCTTGCGCTGCCGGCGGACCGCCAGGGTGAGATGATGCATCGGTACACACTTGGTCTTTACAATCTGTACAGCAGACTTACCAGTGAGTTCCCGCACATTCTGTTCGAGTCCTGCGCGAGCGGTGGTGCCCGCTTTGATCCCGGTATGCTCTACTATGCGCCGCAGGCCTGGTGCAGCGACGATACGGACGCGTCCGAGCGCTGCAAGATCCAGTACGGTACGACCTATGTTTACCCGGTATCCATGATCGGTTCTCATGTATCAGCGGTCCCGAACCATCAGCTCCTCCGGACGACACCGCTTGCTACCCGTGCAAACGTAGCGATGTTCGGAACTTTCGGCTACGAGCTCGATCTTGAGAAGATGCCTGAGGAGGAGATTCAGGTCGTCAAGGACCAGATTCGTTTCATGAAGAAGTATCGCAGGCTGATTCAGGTCGAGAGCGATTTCTACCGGCTTGTGAGCCCGTTCGAGGGCAACGATACGGCCTGGATCTGCGTCTCCCAGGACAAGAGGACAGCGCTGGCCATGTTTTGCCAGAGGCTGAATAAGATTAACGCTTCCTGGCTGAGGCTTAAGCTGACGGGGCTGGCGGAGGATATCCGTTATGAGGTGAGCTGCACTGTGGACGGCACGAAGACGAGCTATGCCGCCTACGGCGATGAGCTCATGAGGGTCGGCATTCCGATT
>JAFRCB010000176.1 GCA_017404585.1 Lachnospiraceae bacterium | reverse complement strand
GGATAATGATCTCACATTTCTTCTTTCCCTCAAGTTCCGCTATGTAGTCTGAGAGCGACTTCTCCTCCGAAGTCGTCAGCAGGTCCGCATAGTCATAGACTCTCTGTGAATTGTCCTCCACGTACGGCATGTAGATGACCGTGCCGTTGTTGGTCGTGTAAGGTCCGCTGCCATGAGGTCCTGCAGGTTCGACTGTTACAGGTTCCGAGGCTTCCGTCCCGTCGGTCTGTATTTCCGAATCAGAACTTTCAACGGCACCGCTCAGATCGATTTCTCCTTCGTTGTCGGCGGTGTTTTCCTCTTCGGTGTCTTCCTGCACATCAAGATCGCCCGCATACGCGTCTGTCCCCTCATAGGTATCTGTCTCCGTCTCGTCGAGGACAAGACCTGCTCCGTAGACCGGTGAGATGAGTCCGATTACAAGGGCGAGCATCACAAGGATGACCGATATCTGTTTGATTTTACCCTTCTTCATCAGATCACCCCCAATACACGGATGATCATCATCACGATCTGGCTCAAAAGGAAGACTCCGCCGCAGATCTCCGCGAGACGCATGGGATCCTTGGGAATTTCTCCCATAATTTTTCCTGTCTGGCCGTTCATGCCGAAGATGTATTTCTTTCCCTTATATTCGGTATACATCATCCAGACCGGAAGCATCGCGTAGTGCACTGCATTATGCGACCAGGTGAACTGCTCGGACTGAATCTCAGTACCTCCATTGTAGGTCCCGACATGATCGAGAGCGGCTTTGGTCAGTGATTCTTTTGCTCTGATCTTAGCCCTCGGCTCAATCTTGGCAGCATCCTCATCCCACTTCTGGGTGTAGAATCCCGCAAGATATGCGGGGTTGAAATTCTTCATCCTGCTGAAATCAAAAGGCTCTATGGAATCCATGAGAGTGTTGTCCATCTCCTTCAGCGCGTCCGCCGGGATGTTGCGGAATTCCCCGTGCGCTCCCTCGTCGATCTGGTATCTGGATATCTCTGTATATTCGACATCCGCTGTGATCCAGGTCCTTCTTCTCTTGGCTATGACTCTGATCTCGGCATCGCCGTCAAACGTGTAGAGCCAGTAGGGAACGTACATGCCCTTGATTTTTTCGATTGTTGATTTCTTTGTGAAGAGTCTCGGCGTCAGGATCGACTTCTTGCAGAGGGCTTTGTAGGCCGCCTCGACGTCTTTTCTCTCCTTGACCAAGGGAAGTACATAGTCCGGCTTGAAATTGCCGCTCAGGTTTCCTTCCAGCGTAATGGCACGGTTGCAGTATACGCAGGTCGTCGCTGCCGTATCCTTTGAGGTGATGACCTCAGCGCCGCAGTGAGGGCACTTGTAAATTACGAGTTCACCCGTAGAATCATCGGTGGATGCTTCCGTAACAGGTCCGTCCACATATGCCGCTTCCTGGACTGCTCCGCCGGTCTGCGCGCCCTGACCTTCCGGCGTGTAATTATACTCGGACGGGTCAAATGTCGATCCGCAGTACTCGCATTGCAGTTGTCCTATTGCAGGATTGAAGTAGAGCTCAGCGCCGCATGTTTTACAATTGTACTTCGCCATATGCTTCCTCCTTTCTCCTGTCACCCACAAAATTCAAATCCCAGAGTTGGAAACTGTCCCATGTCGATAACAGGTCTACTTTCATACTAAGTATACAGATTATTTGTTACAGATGCATTATTTTTTAGGAACATTTATTAAAATTTTATTCTGAACGCGTAACAGTTCATACGAGCTGTTCTTATACTACGTTTCCGACAGCAAAGCATCCATCTTCGTGAGAAAAACATTGTTGGTCCGACCGAGAGATCAAAAATGCGTATGCATTTTTAAAGCTCGCAGGGCAGGACCAACGTTTTTCGATGAAGATGATGTTTGCGCCGATTTATGGAACACAGTTGCAGCTCGTATGAACTGTTACATGAAAGTAAATCGGGGACGGTTCTTTTTGCGTGGATTTTTCCACGCGAAAAGAACCGTCCCCGACTCGTGTTTTAGAATGTAAATTTATCGGCGAAGTAAGCGTCCAGCTCGTCGATCTTGACGCGTACCTGCTCCATTGTATCGCGATCGCGGATCGTGACTGCATTGTCCTCGGCGGAATCGAAGTCATATGTGATGCAGAACGGAGTTCCGATCTCATCCTGTCTTCTGTATCTCTTGCCGATGTTTCCGCGATCATCGTACTCGCAGTTGTACTTCTTGCAGAGCGCTGTGTAGATCTCTGTCGCCGGATCCGCCAGCTTCTTGGAAAGCGGAAGCACAGCAATCTTGACCGGTGCAAGCGCCGGATGGAAATGAAGGACTGTACGGACGTCGTTCTTTGCCTCGTCCAGCACTTCCTCATCGTAAGCCGCGCACAGGAAAGCGAGCGTCATACGGTCAACGCCGAGTGAAGGCTCGATGACGTACGGGATATAGCGCTCCTTGGTCTCATCGTCGAAGTAAGTCATATCCTCGCCGGAGACTTCCTGATGGCGTCCGAGGTCATAATCTGTACGGTCAGCGATGCCCCACAGCTCGCCCCAGCCGAACGGGAACAGGAACTCAACGTCTGTTGTGCCCTTGCTGTAGAAGGAGAGCTCAGCCTGGTCATGATCTCGGAAGCGAAGCTCATCTTCCTTGAGGCCGAGGGAGAACAGCCACTTCTTGGCAAATGCCTTCCAGTACTCGAACCACTCAAGATCCGTATCCGGCTTGCAGAAGAACTCAAGCTCCATCTGCTCGAACTCACGCGTACGGAATGTGAAGTTGCCCGGTGTGATCTCGTTACGGAAAGATTTTCCGATCTGGCCGATACCGAACGGCAGCTTCTTTCTGGATGTGCGCTGCACATTCTTGAAGTTGACAAAGATGCCCTGTGCAGTCTCCGGACGGAGATATACTGTATTCTTGGCATCCTCTGTGACTCCCTGGAATGTCTTGAACATCAGGTTGAACTGGCGGATGTTGGTAAAATTGTGCTTGCCGCATGTCGGGCAGGGGATCTCATGCTCAAAGATGAATTTCTCCATCTCCTCGTTAGACCAGCCGTCGACGGAGCCGAGCGGCTCATCGTCTGTGCCGTAAGCTTCCTTATCGGCTGCTGTGATCGCGATCTTGTGCTCATGACAATAATCCTCGATCAGCTTGTCCGCGCGGAATCTCTCGTGGCATTCCTTGCAGTCCATAAGCGGATCGGAGAAGGAGCCCAGATGTCCGGAAGCGACCCAAGTCTGCGGATTCATGAGGATAGCGCTGTCAAGCCCAACGTTATACGGATTTTCCTGAATAAACTTCTGCCACCATGCCTTCTTTACGTTATTCTTCAGTTCGACGCCGAGATTACCGTAATCCCATGTATTTGCAAGTCCACCGTAGATCTCTGAACCCGGGAAGATAAATCCGCGTGATTTTGAGAGTGCTACAATTTTATCCATCGTCTTTTCCATAATGTTCAAACTCTCCTCTTTTTATTTATATATGATATAGCAGGGTTCATCAAGCAGGGTAGTCAGACTGCCTGCACCTGTTATCGCATATCTGCCTTCCATGGTCACATCGCCGATCGTATACCTGACCTTGCCCGGCACTTTGATCATGAGCGGTTCCTCCACAATGAGCACCTTCAGGTCATTTCCCCTGCGCGAAGCCGTCTTCCCGCCGAACTTACTCTCAAGCTCGCCTATTGTCGTCTTCAGTGTTCCGTCAGAACTGATGACTGCGGTGCTTTTGTCAAAGTAACCGTTTTCAATGGCCGATGTGAGCGTACCTGACCATGCCAGGACGTTATTGAATGATGCGTAATCCTCAAGTGAAGTGTATTTGAGGAGCACACGCGCTTTCTTTTTACTTACTTTACACGAATTGAGACTGATTCTCTCATCCTTCGCGCTTTCATTATATTCACTGACGCTGTCCAATATCTGTTTCCTCAGCTCAGTGCCGCTGTAGTATTCCTTGTCAAATTC
>JAFRCB010000175.1 GCA_017404585.1 Lachnospiraceae bacterium | reverse complement strand
GTCGAACTGACAATTCGGCTGACCACATGAGGCTGGTAGTAATACCCTCCGATGACAATTGACGAGATTGCAGCCGCCTCCTGAATCATTGTACACTCAAAGCCCTGTCCGAACGAGTTCGTGGCAAGATCCACAGATCCCATCGTGTCCTGTGTGTAAAGTATACCGCTCGCCTCACCGGACAGATCGATGCCGGTCCTGGAGCCGAAATTGAATGCTCTCTGATACTTGCAGAATTCGCTGACGCCCATAGACGAAGAAATCTGCATAATGGCATCGTTGCAGGAGTTGGCGATGACCTGGGCAACAGTCTCCTCACCGTGCCCGGCTTCCTCCGCACACTTGATACGTGTCCCGGAAACGACCTCACTGCCGTCGCAGACGAACATCTCATTCCCGGAGAGGGTTCCATTCTCCAGAGCAGCGCTCATTGTGATCGGCTTGAATACAGAACCGGGCTCATACGTATCCGAGATACAGAAATTTCTCCAGATCTGCTGGAGGTTCGTCAGCTTCTGATCATCGCTCATGGCGTCGATCGCGTCCTGCGTAAAGAACGGAGACAGATCCCGGGGTTTATTCAGGTCAAAGGGATCACTGCTGGCCATTGCAAGGACAGATCCGTCATTGGGGTTCATCGCGACGATGCCGATATTCTCGGCACCCTTCGTCGAACTGTAAGGACCGCCGCGATAAATCTCGTTGAACTTTACGATCTCGTCCTCGACCATTTTCTGTATGTTGGCATCCAGCGTCGTGATGACCGTATCGCCGTCGACAGGATTTATGACAGTCTGCGAGAGCTCATCGGCGTTCTCATCTCCCCAGTAGCCGAATCTTCGTCCGTCAACACCGTTCAGTGTGCTGTTATAATAACCTTCAATGCCCCAGTCGGCAGTCTCGCCGTCATATGTAAATCCTATGACATCGCAGGCCAGAGAATTCAGCGGATATCTGCGTACATATTCTTCCTCGAACCAGACTCCGTGGATCTGCTTTCTCTGTTTCTGTTCCTCATCAGACAGTGTTTCATTCGTGCCGTTCTTATAGTCATAGAAGGCCTGCCGTTCTTCAATGCTGATGTTCTTTTTTACGACCTGATACTGAGAATTTCGGGTCTTTTCATCAGTTAGTTTCTTTGTAATCTCAGCCGCGTCCAGTCCGAGGGATTTGGCCAGCGCGTTTATTGTCGGACCGACAAAATCATTGTCGGAATTGACGACCTTGCAGTCCAGGATCACATTGTATGTTTTCTCCGAAGCGGCGAGTACCGTGCCGTTCCTGTCGAGAATGTCACCCCTTTTATACGCCAGCACTTCCGACGAATATCCTGACTGTGACTGAGAAAGCACCTGCTTGGTATATCTGTCTCCGCTCATTGCATTGATATAAGAAATCCTTATCAGCAGACATAGCAAAACCAGCACGACCGCTACGAACAGTCCTGCCAGTTTCCGCTTAAGCTTTGCGCTCTGTTTTCTGTATTTTACATTACCCGCTTTCTTCCTTCGCAGGTTCTTCTTTTCACTCAAAATCAGCCATTATCCTTATCCGGCACGTCAATGTATTGATAAGCGTACCCGTCACTTGCGCTATTATACCATATAATTTGGTCTTTATCCGCATACTTCATATTTAATTTATTTATTGCGGTATCACGAATATAGTCCAAGTCGATGTTATTTGTGATATTTTGATAACGAGCTTCGTTATCTGTCTGCAATTCTGTGAGTTCTTTCTGCAGCTGCGCGTTCTGCCTGCCCAGCGATGTGACGTTTTCCTTAAGCCGCAGGAAATATACGCACATATAAACCGTCGCAATGCACATAACGGCAAGGAAGATGACATAACCTGCATTCAAAGTACTCCGCTCTCGCTTCCGGGTCCCGGTACGTTGTCCCTCGTGAGGGCGCGCAGCCGTCCTATCATCAAAAAGATATCCAAACGAATTACGGCCGCTCTTCGCGGCCTTCATCTGTTGTTTCCGGGCAGTAGATCTCGTTTTCATAGAGTCACACCTTTCTCTCAAAGACACGCAGTTTAGCGCTCTTCGCCCTGGAATTTATCTCCATCTCCTCCTCTGAAGGAAGGATCGGTTTTCTTGTTATTACCCTGCCTTTCGGCTTGTTCCCGCATACACAGACCGGGAAATCGGGCGGACAGGTACATGGATTCTCATTCCTCCGGAACACATTTTTCACGATCCGGTCCTCGAGGGAATGAAACGTGATCACACAGATCCTGCCGCCGTCATTCAGAAGGTCGATCATGGCGTCAAGACTCTCTGACAGCGCAGTGAGTTCCCCGTTGAGCTCGATGCGCAGTGCCTGGAAAGTCCTCTTCGCGGGATGTCCTCCTGTTTTCTGGAATTTCATCGGGATCGAAGCTTTTATGATCGAGACGAGCTCCCCAGTTGTCTCGATTTTGTCTCGGCTTCGTGCTTCCACGATGTTTTTCGCGATATTCGATGCAAAACGCTCTTCCCCATAGTCTCTGATGATGCGCGCAAGCTCACGCTCCGATGCGCCGTTCACAATATCCGCCGCAGTCCTCTGCTCTCTTCTGTCCATGCGCATGTCGAGCGGCGCGTCTGCCATATAGGAAAAACCACGCTCTGCAGTATCCAGCTGATGAGAGGATACCCCTAGATCAAGAAGTATACCGTCACAAGTTTCAAAGCCCTGTTTTCTCAGTATCTCCGGCATCTCACTGTAGTTGCCGCGCACGATTCTGACTTTTTCCCCGTATGGGGCAAGCTTTTTCGCGGCAGCCTCTATAGCCGCGTCATCCCGGTCAATACCGATCAGGGTGCCGGTGTCAGAAAGTCTCTCACAGATCTCCTTCGAATGGCCCGCTCCGCCGAGCGTTCCGTCAACGTAAACGCCGTTCTCACGGATATAAAGATTGTCCACCGCTTCATCAAGCAGCACCGATAAGTGTCTGAATTCCATTTCATCCTCCCTGGAAGTATTAACCGTCTGATCTCCGCGTACTAATGCCGCATCGCATTTCCCTTCCTGCGCTGCAGCCGGCCGCCCGTTCTCTCCCCACGGGTTCCATAAGCTTCCGCAGATGATCAGAAGGTGATGCCAAGCTCCGTCGCCATAGCAGCCATCTCCTCCGGAGAACCAAATGCGCTCATCTGCTGCCACTCAGCCGCATCCCAGATTTCGAAATAATCATCAGAGCCAACTATCACAACATCCTTCTTGAGGTTAGCCTTCTCCCTCTGCTCCTGACCGATCAGTATCCTTCCCTGCTGGTCAAGTGCTACTTCCCTCGTATTGGACAGAATATAGCGCTTAATGAACATTCCTTTTTTATCGGTGCTGCTGATGCCTGATAAGGATCTGGTGTGTTCACGGTAAGCAGATTCGGGATAGACGGACAGACAGTTGGAAAATGCCGTGACAATGCACAGAGTTTCCCCGTGAATCTCATCCCTGTACTTGGATGGGATCATCATCCTCCCTTTCGCGTCTATTGTGTGCTTATACTCACCGTCGAACAATCCTAATCTCCCATTTTGTGGGAATTCATTGTGTTAATCTCCCACTTTCTACCACCTTGACTCCAATTTTACAGCACTATGCCCGAAAAATCAACCCCCGAACGGCACAAGAAAATGCGG
>JAFRCB010000019.1 GCA_017404585.1 Lachnospiraceae bacterium | reverse complement strand
CTTCTTTATTATATCGATGCTGCCGTCATCGTTAAAATCGATCAGCATATACGTCTGTGTTCTCCATTCCGGTCGTCCCTTCAGCGCTCCCGGATTAAGGAACATAACACCTTCCTCCTCTTTCTCAAAGTACTGATGGGTGTGGCCGAAGACGACAAAATCACATCGCTTTTCTTTTGCCTGATGGAGGATCCTTTTAAGATGCGGAACACCATAGAGATGACCGTGGGTCAAGTAAATTTTGTGTTCTCCTTCCGCTATGACCAGCTCATCGGGAAGCTCCGGTGATCGGTAATAATCACAGTTCCCACGGACCACATAGCATGGAGTATTTTTAGTCTCCTTCATGAATTCGGCCGTTTTCATTTCAATGTCGCCTGCGACAAGGACAGCATCGACATCGTGTTCTCTCTGAAGGATACTAATGAAGTTTTCGAGATAACCGTGTATGTCAGAACAGACCAGATATCTTCGCATGAATAACGCTCCTTTATTGCTGCTATTTCTACCGGCATCATTATAAAATGAGTCAAACGGCAATGGCAAGCGGAAGTCATATTGAAACGGGCAACCCTCATTTTTTCTTGAAAATATGCGTTTTTTGTGAAAAAGAACGGTGGAAACATCTGCAAAAAATGCTATAATTAGGGAAAGTGTGCAGATTTTTTTCTTTTTTGCATAATGTATTGTTCAACTTTACTGATGAAGAAAGGAGTTTGGCACGAAGGTTTGGTACTATAATATTTTGAAGGGAGATAGCGTCACATGTTTATCAAATTTATTCTCGCATTGCTGCCCATCATCTGGTTGATCGTGGCAATGAGTATCCTGAAGTTTCCGGGATACAGGGCGTGTCTGATTGCATTTGCAATCACAGTTGTAATTGCGATCGCCGGATGGCACCTCAGCGTTATCAATACGGCGACCGCCGCATTGGAAGGTATCTGCAACGCATTATGGCCAATCATCATCGTTATCCTTGCTGCTCTGTTCACTTACAATCTGACGCTTAAGACCGGAGCGATGGAGAAAATCAAGGCTATGCTGGCCGGTGTCTCCACAGATAAACGAATCCTGATGCTCCTCATCGCATTCGGATTCGGCAACTTCATGGAAGGTATGGCAGGCTTCGGAACTGCTGTCGCTATCCCGGCCGGTATTCTTGTCGGCCTCGGGTTCGACCCGCTTCTTTCTATTGTCTCCTGTCTGATCATCAACTCGACGCCGACCGCGTTCGGCTCTGTCGGTGTTCCGACAACGACGATGGCCAATATCACCGGTATGGATGTAGTTAATATTGCCGGTCATGTAGCCCTCATTCAGCTGGTTGTCTCCTTCATTATTCCGTTTATCGCGGTCATCGTTATCGGCGGCGGCGTGAAAGCCCTGAGAGGCCTGGTCCCGTTCATTCTCATCGCAGACATTGCGTTCCTTGTACCGCAGTATATTGCAGCCAATGTTATCGGTCCTGACCTTCCGGATATCCTGGGTGCCATCGTATCCATGGTGGTCATGATCATTGCCGCAAGGAAACTCCCGATGAAGAAATATCCGGAATACGAGGTAGAAAGCGGGGGCGGCCTCAACATGACGCTCGGCGAGGCAGCGGTCGCCTGGTCGCCGTTCATACTGATTTTCTTCTTCCTGCTTCTCTCCTCCACACTGGTTCCGATCATCCATGATCCGCTTGCATCGATCAACTCGAAAATCACATTCTATGCAGGCGAGAATCCGGCAACGCTGACATTCTACTGGATCAACACACCGGGTGTCCTGATTCTTATCGCAGGCTTCATCGGTGGTCTGATTCAGGGGGCGGATGTTGGAACGATTCTCGGTGTTCTCGGAACGACCGTGAAGAACAATGTGAAGACGATCCTTACGATCTGCTCCGTACTTGCAGTTGCCAAGATCATGGGCTACAGCGGTATGATCAGTGATATAGCGAAAGTTCTGGTAGCTGTTACGGGATCCTACTTCCCGCTCATTTCTCCGCTTATCGGAACAATCGGCGGCTTCGTCACAGGGTCCGGTACATCGACGACCGCTCTGTTCGGCCAGCTTCAGGTCGAGACGGCCAATGCCATCGGAGCCCAGCCGGTATGGCTTGCAGCTGCCAACCTGATGGGCGCAGGTATCGGAAAGATGATCTGCCCGCAGTCGATTGCGATCGGAACCGCGGCCGTCAACCTGAGCGGTGTCGAGAGCAAGATTCTCAGCAAGACCGCTCTCTACACAGTCCTCTTCGCAGCCATCGGCGGCATCATCTGCTTCGTGTTCCCGATGCTTGGTCTGGTCTGACAGATATCTTTGATAAAGCATATTCAAGCCTCGCTTGCGAGACTTGGCGCGGGATTCGACTCAGCGCCGGCTGATATAATACTTTGATATAATACTACAGAAAAAAGGGTCTCCATTGTATGGAGGCCCTTTACTAGGTCAAGTTTGAAAAGTATATATGACGGAACGGCTTTACTGTGTGGAGGTATCCTGTTCTTCCGGCCCTGTCGGCTCGTGAGGCGCGGCTGTTTTCTTTTTCTTCTTGAACTCCTCTTCTGCTTTGCGCTCCAGAAGAAGTTCGGAATCCTCTTCCCTGATCTCCTCCATGGTCAGATCCCACGGATTCTGTTCAATAGGCTGTTCATATTTCTGATAGAGAGCATTCCTGCGCTTCAGCCTTGTATAGAGGCTCTGACGTTCATTCGGATCCTTCTCAGAGACAATCTGACGCGACGTGGGATCTACATGATCCAGGTGGTGGTAGGCTTCAATCTCGCCCGGCAGATTTTTACTATCCAGGAATCTGAGAACAAATGACTGGACAAAGGATGTCAGCAGGGCTGCAAGCGGGACCGCTATGATCATGCCTACAACTCCGAGGAAACCGTTGCCAAGAAGGATGGCGACAAGGACCATGAAACTCGACACGCCGACTGAGCTGCCGAGGATCCTGGGACCCAGAATATTTCCGTCGAATTGCTGCAGTAAAAATACCAGGATGATAAAGTATAAAGCCTTCAGCGGATTGACGCAGAAAACAATGAATGCGGTCGGTACGGCGCCGATGAAAGGACCGAAGAACGGTATAATATTTGTCACTCCGATGATAACGGCGACCAGCGACGTGTACGGGATGCGCATGATCCGGCAGCAGATATAGCAGATGACTCCGATGATAAATGAATCAATGATCTTGCCGAGAAGGAAACCGCCGAATTTCTCGTCGATCGTGCGGAGATTGGCAATGATCCGGTTGGCTGTCGGAATCGGCAGAACTGCATAGAGGAATCTGCGAAGTCTTGAGCTCATTCTCTCGCCGGAGACCATGACGTAGACAGATACGATCATGCCGAGCAGCGTATTGCTGAAGAATACGACAAAATCACGGACTGAGTCCGACAGATGCTGCATGATCGTGTCGATATAAGGATTCATCTTCTCCGAGAAGAACGTCTCAACATACGTTTCGAATTCATTCAGAAGTTCAGTGGACTGTGTATCGAACTCCGGATCTGTGATATGCCCGGCAATCCAGTTTCGAATATTGGCAACATAGATCGGGAAACTGATCGTGATACTTCTTATACTGGTGACCAGCCCCGGGAGCAGCTGGGCGATCAATGTGTAGATCGTGATGACGAGGACCAGAACACTCAGGATCGAGGATACCACACGGATCGTGCTCATTCCTCTTTTTTCGGGATGTATGCTCAGTTTTGTGCAAATATAGAGCAGCAGCTGTTCAATCTGCTGCATGACCGGCGTCAGTACATAGGAAAGAACAAAGCCGTATACGAGGGGCGCTATGACAGAGTTTACCTTGGCAATTCCGCTCGCTATGACAGCTCCGCGGAACAGCAGAAAATAAAGCAGCATAGCTGCTGCTATGAGGGTGAAGGCAAACAGCCCGTATGTACGCAGTTGTTCTAAGAGTTTTTTATTCATACAGTCTCTCACCTCGCATTTGCTGAGGAACCCAAGTATGGGAGTAATTTCATTGTATTACCTGCGGCGCAGATTGACCAGAAGTTTTTCGAAATATCCAGGCAGGGGTGCGGTAAATTCTACATACTGACCTGTCCTCGGATGTCTGAAGCCGAGGACCATCGCGTGCAGGGTCTGACCTTCAAGTGCAAATGCGCTCTTCTTCGGTCCGTACACATCGTCTCCGAGCAGCGGATGGCCCTTGGATGCCATGTGGACTCGTATCTGATGTGTTCTGCCGGTCTCCAGAACAAACTCACAGTAAGTGTAACTGCCAAATCTCTCAAGCACTCTATAGTGAGTAACAGCCGGCTTTCCGCCTTTAGGGACGATGGCCATGCGCTTTCTGTCGCGGGGATCTCTGCCGATATTACCGGTAATCGTTCCCTCGTCCTCACGTATATTGCCGTGAACAATGCCCCTGTAGCGCCTTGTTATGGAATGCGACTCCAGCTGTGCTGCAATGTCCCGGTGCGCTGCATCGTTCTTGCATATGACAAGGGAGCCGGTCGTGTTCTTATCGATCCTGTGAACAATACCCGGACGAACTTCACCGTTGATTCCGGAGAGGCTGTCCCCGCAGTGATGCATGACCGCGTTCACAAGAGTTCCTCCCGGATGACCCGGAGCCGGATGGACAGTCATGCCCTTGGGTTTATTGACGATCAGGATATCCTCATCCTCGTAGAGAATATCAAGAGGAATGTCCTCGGGCAATATCTCCGTTCCTGCAGCCTCGGGGATATGTACTTCCACGCTCTCGCCCCCGGTGAGTTTCAGGCTGCTCTTTATAGCTTTGCCGTTTACCGTGATGCTGCCGTCTGAGATCAGCTGCTGGATACGGGATCTTGAAAGATCGGGGAGCTTCTCCGACAGATAACGGTCCGCACGCATATCAGATAATTCGGGCGGTACAGATAAAATGATAGTTTCCTGTGACATTATTCATTGTCCTTTTTTTCGGAGAGGAACTCCAGGTCTGAATCCTTATAATAAACCAGGACCAGCACAAAGAATACGAAAGCAGATACTGTGACATATATATCCGCGACATTAAAAATCGGGAAATCGATCAGAGAAAAATACAGGAAATCTCTGACGTACACAAGGACGAGCCGGTCGATAAAATTGCCGATCGCTCCTGCAGTCACGATGATGGAGAGGATCCGCAGGGGGAGATATTTCCGGTCAGCGGGAATCCTTAAATATATGTATGTGATGACCGCAAGAAAAACAACTGTCAGAACCAGGAAAAATATCCGCTGGTTCTGCAGCATGCCGAAAGCTGCGCCCCGATTTTCCAGATACCTGAGCTCGAATACGCCGGGAATGATCACAAAGGGACCGTCCGCCAGGCGGTCAGCAGCGAGTATTTTTGTGATCTGGTCGAGCAGGGTCAGCATAGCGACAGCAGATAAAGCTGCCGCCTTTCCTGCAAATGAAGTCTTGTCCATAATCAATCCTCGTATGTTATTTCGTCTCCGTTAATAAATTTTATTCCGGCCAGAAGTTCTTCGTCAGTCAAATCATCACATATGAAGGCGTGACCGATCCTGTCGAGGAGTATGAAGCGAATCTTGCCGGCTGCCATTTTCTTGTCTTCTTTTGTGATCCTGAGGATCTCCTCATTATCGATCCCGTCCGCGAACATCGGAAGGTCAAAGGCTACGCACATATCACGGATCTCGAACAGCTCTGCAGTGTCGAGGAAACCGCGCTTTTCGCTGATCGCGGCAGCGGCGATGCATCCGAGAGCGACGCATTTGCCGTGGGGCATATTGAAGTTCATGTACTTTTCGATTGCATGGCCTATTGTGTGGCCGAGATTAAGAAGCGCTCTCTCGCCCTTCTCTGTGGGGTCTTTTTCGACAATAGAAAGCTTTATGGCTGCGGTCCTTCGAACCATTTCAAGAATGGTCTCCGGCTCGTGCTCCATGATACCGTCCATATTGTCGAGGATCCACTCGAAGAACTCCTCGTCTCCCAGGAGGGCTGACTTGAGGACCTCCCCCATACCGGATGCGAACTGATCGTCATCCAGTGTCATGAGGACAGAAGGATTTTCGTAGACGAATTCCGGCATGTGAAAAGCACCGACCATATTCTTGTAGCCCATAAAATCAACGCCGGTCTTCCCTCCGATGCTGGAATCTACCTGAGCAAGCAGTGTCGTAGGGACCTGAACGAAGGAGATGCCTCTTTTGTATGTAGCTGCGGTGAACCCCGTCATATCG
>JAFRCB010000174.1 GCA_017404585.1 Lachnospiraceae bacterium | reverse complement strand
GAGGCCGAAAGTTACGACTATGAATATCCTGCGCGCGCCTCTGGCTTTGATCTGCTTACAGACATCCAGCATGGAGCCTCCGGATGCGATCATATCGTCAATGATGACGCAGTCCTTGCCCTCAACAGTATCGCCTAGGAATTCGTGGGCAACTATAGGATTTTTGCCGTTCACGATCGTGGAATAGTCGCGGCGCTTGTATAACATGCCCATGTCCGCCCCGAGAATATTGGAAAAATACACAGCACGGTCTGTCGCGCCTTCGTCAGGGCTTATGACCATGAAATGTTCCTTGTCAAATTCCAGATCCGGCACTGCTCGCAGAAGCGCCTTCAGGAACTGATAGGTCGGCATAAAATTGTCGAAGCTTGTCAGAGGAATCGCGTCCATGACCCGCGGATCGTGGGCATCGAAAGTGATAATATTGGATACACCGTACTGCTGAAGCTCTTTGAGGGCAAGCGCGCAGTCAAGAGACTCGCGTCCGGTGCGTCTGTGCTGACGGCTCTCATAGAGGAACGGAAGGATTACGCTGATCCGGTGTGCTTTTCCGCTCGCAGCGGAGATCACACGCTTGAGATCCTGAAAATAATTGTCCGGAGACATGTGGTTCGTGCGGCCGCAGACGTTATAAGTCACGGTGTAATTGGTGACGTCGCCGATAATGTAAAGATCGGAGCCCCTTATGGACTCACTGAGTTTGACCTTGCCTTCGCCTGTACCGTAACGGGAATACTTCGCTTCAAGAATATATGACGGTTCAATATAGCCCGGAATAAGCTCTGCGTCTTTGCGGTCATGGGCAAGCTGCTTTCTCGTCTTTGCAATGTAACTGTCAACCGGTTTCGCGATCTCATGACTTCCGTTCAAATAAACGATTTTCAGAGGTGCGACCGGCATTGGATTTTTCTGGTTTTCAGTACTGGACATTATACTCCTCCGGAATATGATAGACATTTCACAAAAAGCGCCTATGCTTCTATTATTTTATAACACAAATAAGCTGACTTCTCAAGGGCAGATGTGCAAGGATGCGGGTTCGATACCTAAACGCAATATAAGAAAAAAACTATTTCGGCAGGCACTGTATCGACAAGTGGGAAGATTTAGTTATATAATTAATGATCAGCATGTAGAAAAGGACGGCATACGGTATGCATAGTAAAGGACACAAAATCAAAAGAGTCCTGCCGGGAGGCATTGCGGAAGAAATGGGTGTCGAGGCAGGCATGAGCATACTGAAAGTCAATGATGTCGTGCCGGAAGACGTATTTGATTATCAGTACCTGATGGAAGACGAGTATGTGACCGTCCTCATCCGCGAAGAGGACGGAACCGAGACTCTTCTTGAGATCGAGAAAGATCCTGACGAAGATTTCGGTGTCGAATTTGAGAGTTCTCTCATGGATGACTACAGGCACTGCAGCAACAAATGCATTTTCTGCTTCATCGACCAGATGCCGAAAGGCATGCGGGATACTCTTTACTTTAAAGATGACGACTCGCGTCTCAGCTTTCTTCAGGGAAATTACGTCACACTGACCAACATGAAGGACAAGGATATCGATCGGATCATACGCTACAATATGGAGCCGATCAATATTTCTATTCATACCACGAACCCGGACCTGCGCTGCAGAATGCTCGGAAATCGGTTCGCAGGAGAAATCTTCCCTAAGGTGCGGAGGCTGGCTGACGCAGGCATTACCATGAACGGGCAGATTGTTCTCTGCCGCGGCATCAATGACGGTTATGAGCTGGATCGGTCGATCAGGGAACTGGCAGACCTCCGGCCGGCAATGCGGAGTGTATCTGTTGTTCCGGTAGGGCTGACGAAGTTCAGAGAAGGACTGACACCTCTTATTCCATTTGACAGGAAATCCGCCTGCGATGTGATCGATATGATCGAGAAATGGCAGAATACATTTGCAAATGACGGAATTTCACCGGATTTTCCTCATTTCATACACGCTTCTGACGAATGGTATATAATGGCAGGCAGAGATCTTCCCGAGCCTTCCCGCTACGACGGTTATGTACAGCTTGAAAACGGAGTCGGAATGGTCCGACTCATGGAGACTGAAATCGATCGGGAGCTTGATGTGCTTGCAGGCCGGGATGACATAGGCGGTTTTATCCGGGAACGGACAGTCACAGCCGTGTGCGGAAAGCTTGTAGAGCCCTATATGAGAATATTTGCCGACAAAGTCATGCAGGCTTTCCCGATGATCCATATAAACGTCAAATCTATAAGAAATGACTTTTTCGGCGACACGATCACGGTCACCGGGCTTATTACCGGTCAGGATCTGATCGCCCAGCTCAGGGCGGAGCAACCTGTGCATTCACTCGGCGAGGAGATACTCATCCCGGTCAATATGCTGCGAAGCGGAGAAAAAGTTTTTCTTGACGACCTGACCGTTTATGATGTAGAAAGAGAAATTGGAATACCTGTCGGCGTAGTGTGGTCCGGCGGGGATGAATACGTCAGAAGCATGCTGGACCTGCCGCACAAGACCGAGGGGGACAGACAGATCTACGAGAGCTGGGAAGACAGCTGATAAGAAACGGAGTATATACATGAGTAAACCTATAACAGCCATCGTCGGCAGACCGAACGTTGGAAAGTCAACGCTGTTCAACGCACTGGCGGGCGAAAATATTTCTATAGTAAAGGACACCCCGGGTGTCACGAGAGACAGAATTTATGCGGAAGTGAATTGGTCAGGATACGATTTCACACTGATCGATACAGGCGGAATCGAGCCCGAATCCAACGATGTCCTTCTCAGGCAGATGCGTGAACAGGCACAAATCGCAATTGATACCGCAGATGTTATTATTTTCATGGTCGATGCGAAGGATGGAATGGTCGACGCGGACTCTCGGGTGGCGGATATGCTGAGAAAGTCCCACAAGCCGGTCATTCGCGCCGTAAATAAAATTGATAACGATAAGACCCAGCAGATGGAACTCTATGAGTTCTACTCATTGGGACTCGGGGATCCCATTCCTATTTCCAGCGCGAACCGCCAGGGAATCGGCGATCTGCTCGATGAAGTCACAAAGTACTTCGAAATGACGGGGGCAGGAGAAAAGGAGGAGGACGAAAATCCCAAGATCGCGATCGT
>JAFRCB010000173.1 GCA_017404585.1 Lachnospiraceae bacterium | reverse complement strand
CTGGGAACAGGAGCAGCAGGAAAAGCTCCGGAAGGAGAGCGCGGAGACAGAACCTGATACTCTCGAAAAGAAAGAGGACTGAGCACGATGGATTTTATGGCCCTGCTGCAGACCCTTTCGACCGGAGACGTCGTCCTGATCGCCGCACTCCTCCTCTCCGCTATCCAGATCGCCCCGATCAGGATCGATCCGTGGACGGCCATCATCAGATGGATCGGGAAGATTATGATCGGCGACCTCCCGGCTCAGATCGCTGCGCTTGAAAAGAATATGGCGGAAAGGATCTCCGGAGTAGAGAAGAAGCTCGGGGAGGTAGAAGCCAAAGAAGACGAACGGGACGCTGTAAATAAAAGGGTGAGGATTTTGCGCTTCGAAGACGAGCTTCAGCGCGGACAGTTCCACACAAAAGACAGCTTTGACCAGGTACTTTCATGCGATATAACAGACTATGAGAACTACTGCAGGGAGCACCCGGGTTTCAAGAACAATCAGACGGCGGCGACTGTAGAGCATATAAAAAAAATATATGCGGAGAGATTGGAGAAGAGGGACTTTCTGTGACCGACATTACTGTCGGTCCCATGTCCGGGATTATTTGACTTGCTCAGCAGAGATGTTATAATGATCTTACAAGACAGCCGGAGGGTGAGTGCTGGTCACCCGATCCGGTAGATGCTTTAAGCTAGAAAATAGCCGTCACACTTACCGGGTGCAGGACGGCTATTTTCTATGGTTCAACTTGTACACTTCAATCAGCGTCTGCAGGACAAGCAGAGCGATCTCCATGATCTCGTATGGACTCATAGGCACCACCTCCTCCGCAAGACTCGGATCGGGTGGAGCACGTCCCCCGGCTGCGAATTTTATACTAACATATGCACAGCGCACCAACAAGGCGCTTTATTTATGCGTACAGAGAAGAAACGGACAAAGAAGGATACGCCTCACGCCATGGACAGGATCCTGATTATCCTCGGTATATCACTTGCGATCTTTACCGCCGCAATGATCGTTTTGTTTTGTATCTACCAGACCACGCCGGACACTCTGATCGGCTGTGTCTTCGCGGCCATTACCGGGGAATGCGGTATCATGGGGTGGATCAAGAACAGCAAAGAGAGACAGGAGACGAGGCGCTGGGAACTTGAAGACCGTCAATATGATCGCGCACAGATGCGGGAAAGGAATATCGAGGATGAGTGAAATAATATTACAGGCAGCGGCACTATTGATCATGCTCTGCGCGGCCCTGGGATCCGCCTATGTGATCCCTTTTATCCGCAGGACGGCAGGAAACGAGGTAATGGCTGAGATTGCTGAGTGGGCGGAGCGGGCCGTACTGTTTGCCCAACAGACCATGCAGGCCAAAACCGGGGCAGAGAGGAAAGCTTACGTGCTGAAGTTTCTGACGCAGCTCGCCGCAGACAAGAAATGCCCGATCACAGAAGAACAGATTGACATACTGATTGAGTCAGCTGTGAAGGGGATGAAGATAGCAGAGGGCGGGACGGGCGGACAGAATACGCTGCCGTGGACGGACCTCATCTATAAAGCCGGAGATGATCTGAAATGAAGAAGTATACTCTCACTGCCTCTCAGCTGCGGAAGATTGCGAATCTAGCCGTACAGGAGAACGGCGAGAAGGGTGTAGAGAATGAAGTTTCTCTAATGGCGAATCTGTACGAACTTCAGAGTAAATATAAGGACATTTACCTTTACATACGGAACAGCGGATGGTTCTCCAAAGCGGCATTCTGGATGGATTCTGGGAAGTCATCTGATTTAGCTGTCGCGAAGGTAAGGAGCGTTCTTGAAAATGGGAAACGCACAGTCCCCGCCTACATTAATGAGCATGACGCAATTTCAGACATCGTGTCCGTAACGAATAACGGCAAGGCGTTCTCCAAGTATAATCGGAGCATGTACAAGAAGGATGTGACGGTCATTAAGAACTGTTACGGCTCAACATATACATTTTACTGCTTCGCGTCCGCTTCGGCGAATTCTGACCCGATGGGATACACAGCTGACGCATATAAAAAGAAAAGCGGAGCGGAGTCAACGCAAGCAGTTAAAGCGGTATCGTCTGCTATCGATGTGAGTAAAATGATTGCTGTGGCGAGTGCGGAAGTCGGATACCTTGAGAAAAAGTCAAAGGCCAGTCTGGACAGCAAGACCGCCAATGCCGGATCTGGAAACTATACAAAGTATTGGGCAACAATGAAGCCGTCCTATCAGGGTCAGCCGTACTGTGATTGCTTCGTTTCGTGGTGCTTCAAACAGGCTTACGGCGATTCCGTAGCTGACAAACTGTTATGCGGCGGTTTGTATTCCTTTTATACGCCTGAGTCGGCACAGAAGTACAATGACAAGGGACAGTGGTACACGGAGTCCCCGGAGATCGGGGATCAGATTTTCTTCGAAAACGACACACGCATATGCCACACAGGAATCGTCTATAATGCCAATGCAACGAAAGTATACACTATAGAAGGAAATACATCTGCCGGGGCGCAGGTTGTCCCGAATGGCGGAGCTGTATGCAGGAAATCCTATAAGCTCACGGACAGCCGAATCGCAGGATATGGCCGGCCGGATTATGGTACACAGACAGCTGCTTCCGGAGGCGGAGCAGCCGCGAAGGCCGAGAGTGTTGCGATCCCGAGCGGGATTAAGAAGGCAGCGGTCTGCCCGGGTATCGTCACGGCTTCAAGCCTGTCTGTCCGCGTATGGCCGGGAACGGAAAATGACACGACCAGCTTCAGCCCTCTTATAAAAGGAAAGAAAGTCAGCGTCTGCAGCGCCATGAGTGCCGATGACGGGAGCCTCTGGTACTATATAAAATACGCTGGGAAATACGGTTTTGTGAGCTCAAAGTATATCAGAATTTAGCCGTATTGTTACAGTAATTATTACAATAGTGCATGTTAAGATCAAAAATTCGTATATTATAAACGGGTTCGATTCCCGCCAGGTCCACTTCGGACAGAAGACCGGAAATACGCGAAAAAGCCTGATTTTACGCGTATTTCCGGTCTTTTTTTATGCATCACTTTTTGGGAGGTGTTTTTTAAATCGGGTCTTTGCCTGAAGCCGGCTAATGTGAGTGAGAATATATCAGATTATGCAGCTTTCTATGCCGGCGGGAGAGAAATAATATCTGAATCCCATGCGTTACCGTACTATTAATCATCATTCTAATAGATCATAGATGATTCCTCAGACGGTGAAAAAGAAAAACCCGTACCACAGATATTCTGGGTATGGTAAAGTATTTCTAATAAACAGCTGTTCCGCCCAACATTTCAGCACTGACACAGGAGAGTTAACGCCATGATCTCATTTTTCAAAAAAGCTTTCGGAAACAAGCCGGAAGAAAAGGCAGCCCCGGCAAAGCCATCAGCCCCGGCAAAACCATCAGACCCGGCCCCCGGGCCGGAATGTCCCATTTACGAATACATCAAATCCCATACACAGGATGGGCGGCTTCCGGATGACTT